>MTNG01000016.1 GCA_002011395.1 Candidatus Aciduliprofundum sp. JdFR-45 | reverse complement strand
CAGGATATGGCGCCAGCCTTCTAAGCTGGCGTTCCCGGGTTCGAATCCCGGCGGGCCCGCCACATCTACACCGCGGTGAAATCGCTTCAAGAAAACTTTATATATTTTCAAGTAAAATCCCCTGCAAAGGCGGGTGGCGAGGTGAACAGGTGGATCCTCTCCTGCGACGGTAACAAGTGCTTCCTCGTGACGCAGAGCGGTTGCAGGAGGGCGATGTATGTCGTGGACAGGAAGACCGCAGAGGTTCTTTTGAAATGCTACCTGTGGGAACTGCTCCCCCTGCCCGGCGAGGTTTATATGCGCGAGGGTGTTGAGGGGGAGGAGGTGCCCCTCGTCGTGAACTCCGGGGCCCTTGACGTGTCCCCCTGAGGCCGTAAAATCACAAACTTTATGCCACCCCTTGTGAATGCTGGCCTGAGGTGTTGAAGTTGGAAAGGGAGATGGACAGAGAGGAGTACGTGCGCATGCTGGAGGAGTATGCCGAGGGCCTGACGGTGGCCCTTATAATAGATATGATAAGGCGCGGAATATTTGAGGACCTCCCGGACGAGGTGCGCTTCACGGAGAAGTTCAAGAAGGACCTCTTTGAGAAGGTGGACGACCTCGTGGGGAAGGCGAAGGACAAGGAAGAGGTCATGGTGGACGCCATCTACGAGATGGTGGACACGTACTACGGGAAGGGCACCCTCTACGAGGAGGAGATCATACCGCGGGCCGAGATCATACTCAACTACATGTACGATGAGCTGAACGACTACGTTGAATCCAAGATGGGGAAATGAACCTCGGGGTGCGGTTATCAGGCATAGAGCTAAGAAACCCCTTTCTGCTGGCGTCGGGGGTGCTCGGCGAGACCGGCGAGAGCATGCTCCGCGTGTGGAACGCGGGGGCCGGCGGAGTCGTGACGAAGTCCATAGGTCTCTCGCCGAGGGAGGGCTATCCCAACCCCGTCATCGTCGTGCTCCCCCACGGCCTGCTGAACGCTATGGGCCTGCCGGGGCCCGGAATTGAGGAGTTCGCGGAGGAGGTGCGAACCGCCGTTGAGGGCGGTGCGGTTGTGATCGGCTCGGTTTTCGGTGCCGGGCCGGATGAGTTTGCACGTCTCGCACGGCGCATGGAGGAATACGGCGTTTCAGCGGTGGAACTCAACCTCTCCTGCCCCCATGCCCGCGGGTACGGGATGGAGGTCGGCATAGACCCCGAGATGGTCCGTGAAATCGTGGAGGCGGTGAAGTCGGCGGTGGGCATTCCCGTCTGGGCCAAACTGACGCCCAACGTGGCCGACATACGGCCGATAGTGGAGGCGGCATCCGGCGCGGATGCCATAGTGCTCATGAACACGCTGAGGGCCATGGCCATAGACATTAGGGCGCGAAGGCCGGTGCTGAGCAACGTCTTCGGGGGCTATTCCGGGCCGGCCGTGAAACCCGTGGGCGTGCGCCTCGTCTATGAGGCGTATGAGGTCACCGATAAACCCATAATCGGCGTGGGCGGTGTCACGACGGGCGAGGACGTGGCCGAGTATCTCATGGCTGGAGCATCGGCCGTGCAGGTGGGAAGCGCCGTGTACTACCGCGGCGTTGAGGTGTTCCGATTGCTTGCGATTGAACTCTCGCACATAATGGAGGAGGAGGGCTTCTCCACCGTGCAGGAGATGGTGGGTCTCGCCCACGGGTGATGCGGGAATGCATAGATGCGTTAGGATTGAGGACGTGCGGCGCGAGGCGCGGGACGTGGTGAGCATACTCTTCCGCGACCCGTGCATCGCCCTTCCGGGACAGTTCTACATGGTCTGGCTTCCCGGACACGAGGAGGTGCCCATGAGCGTATCCTTCACGGGTATGCTGAAGGGAATAACGGTGCGGGCTGTGGGCCCTACCACCCGCGCACTGCATTCCTTGGAGGCGGATGATAGGTTGTGGATACGCGGCCCCTATGGGAGGTGCTACTCCATACGGGGCAGCAGACCCCTGGTGGTGGCCGGGGGGACGGGCATCGCATCCCTTGCGCCGCTGGTGGAGGAGCACCCCGGCGATGTTTTAACTCTCCTGGGTGCGAGGACCTCGGAGGACCTCTTCTTCGTGGAGCGCCTCCGCGCCTCGTCCGAGGTGTGGGTCTCCACGGACGATGGAAGTGAGGGCCATGCCGGACCCGTGACGGACCTGCTGGAGCGCGCTGTGGAGGAGCATGAACCGGACATCGTCTACACCTGCGGACCCGAGGCCATGATGGTGAAGGTGTATGCCTTTGCCTCCGAACGTGACATAGCAGTGGAGGCATCGCTTGAGAGATACATGAAGTGTGGAATCGGTATATGCGACTCCTGCAGCGTGTCCGGCTACAGGGTATGCAGGGATGGCCCCGTGTTCTCCGACGAGCTCACAGAAATCTACGAGTTCGGACGGTTCAGACGCGACCCCTCCGGGAGGCGGGTGCCCATATGAGCGCCATCGTGGTGAAGAACCTAGTTAAGGAATACGGCAGCGTTCGCGCCCTCAACGGCATATCGCTGACGGTTGAGGAGGGCGAGTTCTTCTGTCTTCTGGGCCCAAACGGGGCGGGGAAGACGACTTTCATTAAAGTTATAACCGGCCAGACCCGTGGTAGGGGTCATGTGCGGGTTCTGGGCGTGGACCCCATGAGGGACCCCGTTGAGGTGAGAAGGCGAACGGGCATCGTGCCGGAGACGGAGAGCGTGCCCACCTACCTCACCCCGTGGGAGTACCTCTACCTCGTGTGCAGGATTAGGGGCGTGGAGGACGCCGAGGACCGCGTGGAGCGGTACATAAGGGAATTTGACCTGAGGGAGTACGAGGACCGCCTGTGCAAGGAACTCTCCAAGGGGACGAGGCAGCGCCTCATGATCGCAGCCGCGTTCATCCATGACCCCCCGCTCGTCGTTCTGGACGAGCCCTTCATAAATCTGGACCCCCTCTATCAGAGAAAGTTCTCCCGCTACTTTCTCAAAAAGGTGGATGAGGGGACGACGCTGCTCATGTGCACCCACATCATAGAGATAGCGCAGAAGCTGTGCAGAAGGTTCGCCGTGATTTACAGGGGACAGGTCAGGGCCATGATAGAGGACGGCGAGGACGTGGAATCGGCGTTTCTCAGGGCGGTGGGGTACGATGCTGAGGACCTTTCTGATTGAGGAGTACCGGAGGCACATCGCCTATGTGAAGCGCCTTTCATTCTATCTGTTTCCTCTCTACGTGATAGCGTTCACAGGGCTCTTCGCCCTGCTGTTTGACGACATAGTGGCCGAGAGCGGCTACGCAACGACCATGCTCACGCTTCTGGGGGGATACGCGCTTTACGGCGTGGGCAGCGGCGCCTTCGGCTTTCTCGGGCAGCAGTACATGCAGAGGAACTTCCGCGAGTTTTATCTCATAAGTTTACCCGCCCTGCATCCCATAAGGTACAGGCACACCTTCATGCTCGTTTACATCCGGGACCTCGTGTATTACTCCGTACTCATGATATTCCCCGTCACCGCCGGCCTCGCGCTCACCCAGCCCGTTTCCGGGTTTTCGTGGTACAGCATAGCACGATTCACGCTCTGCTCGTTCCTCGCCTTCATGTACGGCTATTCACTATCCTTTTTGATGTCAATCCTCTTTTTCAGGAACAGGGCAGCGTTCGCCGCCGTCGGGCTGGCCGTGGCTCTTTACCTCGCTGGCGGTGCAGTCGGCGTGCTGAGCCGCGCGCTCGTTCTGCCGTTTTACGCCCTGTACATGACGTCCGACTTCAGGTGGTTTATCGTATCTGTGGTCTTCTGCATCGTCACGACGCTGCTGGGGTACATCGCCACGCCGGACGAGTTCATATTCAGGGAAAGGAGAGCAGGTAAACTCCTGCCACGACTGGAATTCCGCGCATTCGGCGAAAGCCGTACCCTCGTGGCGAAGGAGATAACGGACATGGTTCGGGGCAGGGTGTTCTACAAGGTGATAGCCGCCTACGTCGTGCCCGTCTTCCTGCTGGGTGTGCTGTCGCGCATAATAGACATCGCCGCGCCGGAGGTGTACGGTAGCACTCTTTTCTACGCGGTGATGCTGGGCTTCTTCTCAGTCGTCCTGTACTCCTGGCTGACGAACCTGGACGATTACTCGTACATGAACCTCCTCCCCGTTCGGATGCCCGACCTGCTGAGGATACACATAATAACATACATGCTCGTGTCCACGGTTCTCACATTACCGCTTCTCTTCCTCCTCTCCGCGGCGCTGGGTGAAATGTATCTCTTCCCCGTCGCGGCGTGGATATTCACCGTGAACTCCTTTTACCTCATCACGCTGATAGTGTACCTCACGGGCAACAGAACCTACTCCATGCTCTTTGACCCCGAGGTGATAGTGAAATTCGGCGTGGCCACGATACTGCCGGAGGTGGCGCTGCTCATAATCACGATGGTGGGGTACAGGGATCCCCTGCTCTTCGCGTGGTCCATCGGTATATTCACCTCCGTCCTGCTTTTAAATGCGGTTCTGTACTATTCGGGGGCGAAAAAGAGGTGGCTTGAGGAGGAGTTCTGAAGACAGTACCTGAAAACAAAAATTTTATATTTATTTGTAGCGTAGAATCATCCATGCTGGATGATAATGGGGCGATGGACGGAAGTATGAAAGGGGTGCAGGCATCGGGAGGCAAAAAAGAAACTATCAGTCCCGCGGTGGCCGCGATTCTGATGATTGCCATCACAGTCGTGCTGGTCTCCACGCTGATGATACAGTTGCCAACCGGGAGCATGAGCGGTGGTGAGGGCATGGCTTCCTATGGAGGCGCATGGTACTCGGCTGGCACGACCCTGACCATACCCGCGGACCCCATAGAGATAAAGGTTCTGGTCACCATTGACAACGATATGGCGTATGTGAACACAACCTATGTGTACGTACTGGATGAGGATGCCACCGCCAAGATATCGCTACCGCTGGAGACGGTCAGGGATTTAACCCTGGTCATTGATGGCAGGGAGGTCAGTGCCACGGATATGCCCAACTACTTCCAGGCCGAGTTTTCCCGGATAAGCGTACCACTGTCGCCCGGCCACCACGTCATAAACGTCATGTACACCGTGGAGGGCATGGATCACTACACCATAAACCTCCCAAACACGAAGTATCTGGGTTATCTGTACATAAAGGTGAACATATCGGATGAATACACCCTGGATTCGGGCTCGTTCAAACCGGATGTGGTTAAAAGGGTAGATGGTTACACGGTGTACCGGTGGTCGCGCAGGAGCGCGGTGGTCAAGGACGATATTTACATAGGCCCCGCTGAGAAAGAGGTGCCTGACCTGGCACCACTCTACCTTGCCTCATATGCCGCTCTCTGGTTCCTGTCATCGGGCATAATAGTTGCTGGCGTCTGGAAAGGCCTGATCCGCGCCACGAACATGTCCCTCGCCGCGCCGGCCATCGCGGCGGTCGGGGCGTACGTGACGGGGACCTTCATATGGTGGGCCGGGGCAATCGTTGGAACAGCTCTCATGGTCATAATTTTCTTGAAGAGCGTGAGGGATGACAGGAAGATAATAGCGTCCCTGGTCATTATATCGTCTCTCCCGCTCAGCGCGGTTATGCCCTATGGCACAGTGGTTTTAGTATCGCTTCTCGGTGCCCTCTTCGTTCTCCTGCTCCTGTCCTTCCTGCCCGGCTCCCTGGGTGACAGGGTATGGGCAGGTCTGAGGCGGGAAAACAGCATGCTCAAAATGGAAAACAGCCGTCTTCAGGGACGCGTGGTGAAGCTGGAGGCGGAACTGGCATCTCTCAAAAAATCACTGCGGGAGAAGGAAATTGAATGCGAATCGCTCACCAGAAAGATAGCGAGCATGAAAAAAGCCGAGGTGAGAACGGCAAACTATTGCTACGAGTGTGGCAGGGCGATATCCCCGGACTTCTCATACTGCCCGCACTGCGGCACGGCGCTCGGCAGGGTGGTGGCCTGTAGATCATGCGGTCTTCTCATCCCTGTGGAGTTCAGGTTCTGCCCGGGATGCGGCAAGGAGAATCCCGAATGGAGGGGAGGGAAAGAGCGATGACCTCTACCCCTCCTCAAGGAATTTCCGGAGTTCGTCCCTGACCATCTCGCTGATGACCTTTCCGTCCACTCTGCCCCTGAACTCCTTCATCACAACCCCCATTATCGCGCTGAAAGCCCTCTCTCCGCGCTCCACGACGAAATCCCTGCGTTCCTCCAGCGCCCTCCGTATGAAATCCCTCAGTTCCTCCTCGCCGCCCCCGCGGAGCGCCGAGATGGCCTCCTCCGGGGACTTCCCCGAAGCGACTGCGCGGAGAATCTCCTCCACCCCCTCCTTCGCGAACTCACCTTTATCCAGCCGGGAGAAGACCTCCATCAGCACTTCGGGGGTCACGCGGCCCACATCCAGACCGTCCCTCTCCATCTCCGGCAGGAGGTTGAGGAGCACGCGGGCCACGACGCCCGGGTAGGCGGTGTGGGAGGCGATGTCCTCGAACACGTCCTCTGTGCCGTCCCTTATGAGCTGCCACGCCTGCTGCTCTGAGATGCCGTATCTCTCCACGAGGTGCGCGGCCATCTCCTCCGGCAGGGGCGGAAGGTCCCTAAGAACCTCCTCCCACATCTCCCTCGTTATCTTCACGGGCGGCACGTCCGTCTCGGGATACATCCTCGCTCCGCCCGGGAGGGGGCGCATGTAGAACGTGGTCCCGTCCTCCCGGGGACCGCGCGTCTCCTCGGGAACGCCCTCAACGGCGACCCTTGCCCTTTCAAGCACGCGCTCCATGGCCGTCCACGCCCTCTCGGGGGGCGCGGCGAGGAGCACGAAGGAGTCGTCAGGGCCCAGGCCGAGTTTCTCGCGCAGATGCTCAACCTCCTCCTCGCTGACCCCGTAGGCGGGCATCTCATCCCCGTGAAAGATGCCCTTCAGCCCCACGGCCTTTGCCCTCTCGGCAAGTTCGCGCCCCAGCCGGTACTTCCCGGATTTCAGCACGCCGCGGAACCCGCGGAGCGGGGCGGCGAGCACAACGCCGCCGGATTTCAGCGCGGTCTTTATCACCCTGCTCGCCGTATTTTGAAAGATGTCGGTCACGTCCATCGCTTCGCCCACCGTGGCATTTCTCTCCCTCAGCAGGTCGCGTATTTCCAGAAGGGCCACCTGTCTATTCACCTCCTCCTGGAAGATCCTGGGCAGGAGGGGGAGTTTGGAGGCACCCTTTATCTCCACGCGCGCGCCGCCCTCTATGGATATGTTCACGTCCTGCCTTATGGTGCCCTGGCCCCTCCGGACGCGCTTGGTGGCCCTCAGCAGGTACCCTATCCGCTCGGCCACCTCGCGGAGTTCCTCGCCGCTGTGTATGTCCGGCGATGTCGCTATCTCCACCAGCGGTATTCCGAGCCGGTCGAGCCGGTAGACCACCACGTCGCCCCTGTCCTCCACCTTTCTCGCCGCCTCCTCCTCCAGGCAGATGGTGGGTATATCCACTTTCCCGAAGGAGGTCTCTATGCACCCGTTGACCGCTATGAGCGCGGTCCTCTGGAAACCTGTGGTGTTGGACCCGTCTATCACTATCTTCCTCATGAACTGGACCTCATCAACGGGCCTCGCGTTCAGCAGCGCGGCCACCTTCAGCGCGATCATAAGTGCGTCGCGGTTTAACTCGTGCGGCGGCTCCTCGTCCGCCTCCACCAGACACGAGTTATCCGTCGCCTGATAGAGGAAGCGCCTCTTCTTAACGCTCTCCTCCAGTGCGGCCTTATCGACCTCCCCCATCTCGCTCTGCGTTGGCCTGAGAACCCTTGTGAATTCAGCAACGACCTCATCGCTCAGCCGTGACTCGCAGGGGCAGAAGAGTTTGTGTGTGTCCAGTTGCTGGTGTATCTCAAGCCCGGCGCGCGCTCTCACCATGTTATCAGCCTCCTCTCGGATATCTCGCCGGCGATGTTACTCCTCATCACCTCCACGACGCGGTCGGGGTGGCTCCCCATGGCCCACATGAGCTTCACGTAGGCGGTCTCGGGGAGCATATCGCCTAGCGGAACCGCTCCGGCTTCC
>MTNG01000006.1 GCA_002011395.1 Candidatus Aciduliprofundum sp. JdFR-45 | reverse complement strand
CGAGCCGGATTTCCCCACCCCCCGGGAAATAGTGGAGGCGGCCTATCAGGCGATGAGGGAGGGAAAGACGCACTACGTGCCGCCCGCCGGCATACCAGAGTTACGCGAGGAGATTGCTGCTTACTACAGGAGCAGAGGCGCTGATGTGGACGTGGGCCAGGTCATAATCACGCCCGCAAAGCTCGCGATTCAGATGGCCATAATGACGCTCGTGGATAGAGGAGACGAAGTGCTCATACCCGACCCCGGATGGGTCTCTTACGACCCGATGGTTAAAATCGCAGGTGGAATTCCCATCCGCTACCCCCTCCGTGCGGAGGACGGATACCGGCCACGCCCCGAGGATGTGCGTTCCCTCATGGGCCCGCGTACCAGGGCCATCGTGCTGAACTCCCCCTCCAACCCCACCGGAGCGGTCTTCGACAGGGCGCTGATACGGGAGATATGCGACATAGCGGAGGAGTTCGGGGCAGTGGTCATAAGCGACGAGGTTTACGATAGAATTGTGTATGACGTGCCGCATGTTTCCGTGGCGGAGGTGAATACCGGGTCAGCAGTGGTTATAGGGAGTTTCTCCAAATCCTTCGCCATGACCGGCTGGCGCGTGGGCTACGTCATAGCCCCGCCGGACATATACGCGCCTCTTCTCAAACTTCAGCAGCACACGATATCGTGTGCCTCATCCATAGCGCAGTACGGTGCTCTCCACGCGATACGCAACCCGAACCTCTCGCGGGGTATGATGAGGGAGTTCCGCGAGCGCAGGAAGGTCATGTACGAGGCGATGGAGGAGGTGGACTGGCTTGAGCCCACAATGCCCGCTGGCACCTTCTACATGTGGACGAGGCATCGCCTGCGGATGTCCTCCGAGGCGCTGTCCTCCACCCTGCTCAGGAACTTCGGGGTGGTCATAACTCCGGGCAGCGCCTTCGGGCCCATGGGCGAGGGATACCTGCGCTTCTCCTTCGCCACCTCGCGCGAGAGCATACTTGAGGGCATCAGGCGCATACGGGGCGGTCCCGGGTAGGGGAAAACGCTTTTACCCCATCAGGCCCATGGAGTTCCATAAGCGGGGTGAGATGAGCATGGGCGATGCGAAGGAAGATCCTGTGGATGCCGAAAAGGTTGCGAAGGAGATGGTTGTGCTTTTCAGGGCCACCGCCATGCAGGTGAAGGACCTTGACCCCCATCTGCTGGAGGCGGTGGGGCTCACAAGGGCAGAGGCGTTCCGTCTGATATTCTCGGAGGCGGCGGCCACATACAGGGGCGAGAAGATAGACGTGCGGAGGGCGCGGGAGAAGGCCCAAGGGCCAACGGAGAGCCAGCTGAAGTACATAGAGGACCTGGCGAAGAGGAAGATAGACGGAAGGGACCTCGTGCTGTCCTATCTCAGAAGGGTCGGAAAGAAGAGCGTGGAGGAACTCACAAAGGACGAGGCGAGCGAACTCATAGACCTTCTCAAGGGGAGCAGTTTTTAAAAATAAGAGAGGTGGGAGGTCAGGAGCACACCTGCTCAGGCCACTTGCCCGTGCGGATGTATTCGTCTATCGCCTTGGCGGCCTCGCGTCCGTCGCCCATCGCCAGTATCACGGTGGCCTCGCCTCTCACGGCGTCTCCGCCCGCGAACACGCCGCGCATTGATGTCCTCTGGCGCTCGTCCACGATTATTCCGCCCCACCTGTTGACCTTCAGGTCGGGAAGTTCCTGGTAGAGTATCTTGTTCGGCTTCTGGCCGATGGCTATGACCACGAGGTCCGCCTCAACGACGAACTCCGAGCCGGGTATGGGCACAGGGCGCCTTCTGCCGCTGGCATCCGGTTCGCCGAGTTCATTCCTTATGAGTTTGACACCCTTCACGTTGCCGTTCTCGTCTCCGAGGAACTCAATGGGGGAGACCAGGAACTCAAACTTCACGCCCTCGTCTATGGCGTGGATGATCTCCTCCTCTCTCGCCGTCATGTACTCGTAGGTCCGGCGGTAGAGCACTATGACCTCGTAGCCGAGGCGGAGCGCCGTCCTCGCGGCGTCCATGGCGACGTTTCCTCCGCCGATTATGGCCGCCTTCTTGCCCTTCTTCACGGGCGTGTCGTACTCGGGGAACTTGAAGGCCTTCATCAGGTTGACCCTGGTCAGGAACTCGTTCGCGGAGTAGATGTTGTTCAGGTTTATGCCAGGTATGCGCAGCAGGTTGGGCGTTCCGGCCCCGGTGCCTATGTAGACAGCATCGTATTCCTCCAGCAACTCGTCTATGGTGACCGTTTTACCCACCACGACGTTGGTCTTGAACTCCACGCCCATCTGCTTGAGTTTGTCTATCTCGTATCTGACAACGGCCTTCGGCAGACGGAACTCGGGTATGCCGTAGATGAGCACACCTCCGAGCTCGTGAAGCGCCTCAAAGATGGTGACCTTGTAGCCCATCCTCACGAGGTCTCCCGCGGCGGTCAGGCCGGTGGGCCCGCTGCCTATGATGGCGACCTTCTTTCCGTTCCACTCGGGGACCTTGGGGATCTCCTCCAGGTTGTTCTCCCTGACGTAGTCCGCGACGAAGCGCTCCAGTTTGCCTATGTTTATCGGCTTGCCTATCTTCGTCAGGACGCATTTGCCCTCGCACTGCTCCTCCTGCGGGCACACGCGACCGGTGATGGCGGGCAGGAGGTCATCCTCCATGATCTTCTTGTAGGCGCCGACGAAGTCGCCTTCCGCTATGAGCTTTATGAACTCGGGGATCTTGATGTGGACGGGGCAGCCCTCCACGCAGAAGGGGCGGGGACACTTCAGACAGCGCTTTGCCTCTTCCATGGCCAGTTCCGCCGTGTAGCCCAGCGCGACCTCGTTGAAGTTCTTTATCCTCTCCTCGGGGCTCTGCTCCGGCACGGGAACGCGGTCTCCAACTTTCATCAGGCGTTCACCTCCCTGTTGCGAAGATATCTCTCAAGGGCGAGCTTCTCCTCCTCCACGTACATGCTCAGGCGGCGCATGAGCTCGTCGTAATCCACCTGGTGGCCGTCAAAGTCGGGGCCGTCCACGCAGGCGAACTTCACCTCGCCCCCGACGGTGACGCGGCACGCACCGCACATGCCCGTGCCGTCCACCATTATGGGGTTGAGGCTCACTATCGTCTTCACGCCGTGCTCTGCCGTTATCTTGCTGACGAACTTCATCATTATGACGGGGCCGACCGCGAAAACGAGGTCGTAGCGGCGCTCGTCCAGGAGGTCCTTGAGGGCCTCGGTGACGAACCCCTTGCGGCCGTAGGAGCCGTCGTCTGTGCATACTATGAGTTCGTGGCTGACCTCGCGCATGTCGTCCTCCAGCATCACGAGGTCCTTGCTCCTGAAACCTATAATGCTGGTAACGTGATTGCCCGCTTTCTTCATCGCCTTCGCCACGGCGTAGGCGATGGCCACGCCCACGCCCCCGCCGACCACTATGACCTTGCCGTACCTCTCTATCTCCGTCGGCTTTCCGAGGGGGCCGACCACATCCGCGAGAACGTCGCCGGCCTCGTACGTGCCGAGCTCCGTGGTGGTCTTACCCACCTCCTGGAAAACGAGGGTTATGGTTCCCTTCTCCGGGTCCCACTTGTGGAGGGTGAGAGGAATTCTCTCCCCCTTCTCGTGGAGCCGGAGAATGACGAACTGTCCGGCCTTCGCCTTCCTGGCTATCAGAGGCGCCTCTATCTCTATCAGCTTTATCTTCTCTGAGAGCGTCTCCTTTCGGACTATTCTGAACATTTAACCACCCGATAGGGGATTACCTTTGGATATAAAAACATTCATGCGGTGCGGCGTGGGAAAGGTGATAAACGATTGACCGCATGGGGATGTCATATGACGGGGAAGGAGGACCGCGATGACGACGTCCTGATGCACTTCGTCGTGCCGTACGACTGGAAGAGCACACTCAGAGGACTCTTCTGGATTAATATTGGATTACTTGCGTTCTTCACAGGCGGTCTTCTTCTTTTTATTTGGTCAGGTATACTTTATATGGATCAGCAAGCAACCATATGCACAATTCTTGGCTACATAATCATCATAGCCATATACGTGGTGATCCGCCACGTGACGGTGAAGTACGACAAGATAAAGGAGCCGATGAAGGTCTGGGTTAAGAAGGATAAGTTTATATTTAAAAAAGGAAATTTTGAGTTGGTCAGAGGATATGATAATATTGGAAAAGTGGAGGTAATAATCAACGACAAAACAGTACTTATGAAAAACAGATATATATTTGACAAAGGGGATGAAATTGGATGGAATTATGGCTTCAAGCGTGGTAATGTTGGAAATGAGAATTACAAGGAGGTGGTGGAGAAGTACTTCATCCCGAGCGTGAAGATAATGATTGAGAAGATAAAGGAGCAGAATCCAAACGTCCAGGTCATCTGGAACGACACGCGGAAGAGGTACAGGTAGGGACCGTGCTCAGCGGTCCTCGCCCGCAATCTCCTCAGCCAGGCGCGCGATGGGTTCGGGCACCGCTCCCCGCCTTTTAATCTCCTCCCGCAGGGCGCGGATCATTCCCGGTATGTCTATCTCCAGCGGGCACATCGTGTGGCATCTCCCGCACGTCAGGCAGGTGTAGGCCACGGGCGCGGTCCCCTCAAAACCCACTCCGGTGAAGGCATCCCAGACGGCCCCTATCCCGCCCATGTACTGCGTGCCGTAGTAACCCGCCGTGACGGCGTACACGGGGCACTCGTAGAGGCACCCGCCACATCTCAGGCAGTAGAGCGCCTCCCTGAAAACGGGGTGGCGCGCCATCTCCGTCCGCCCGTTGTCCAGGAGTATCACGTGCATCTCGCGGGGTCCGTGTGCCCCGTAGGTTGTCACCTTCTCTATGTCCCCCGTCTTGCTCGGGCCGGAGACCATGTTCACGTAGGACGGGATGCGGTAATTGGAGTACCTCCACGTGACCTCGGCCACCTTGAAGGCGTCGTGGAGCGTGGGCACCACCTTCTCCATCCCCACCAAACTAACCTGCACGGGGGGCGCGCCTATGCTCAACCTGGCGTTTCCCTCGTTCTCAATGATGAACAGCGTGCCCGTGTCCGCGGAGAGCACGTTCGCCCCGCTCATGCCAACGTGCGCCGCGAAGTACTTCTCCCTGAGTATTCTCCGAACCCTCGCCACCATCGCCCCTATATCTGCCGGCACCTCCTCGNCGGTGAACTCCTCCAGCAACCTCGCCACGTCCTCCCTCGGCACGTGGATTGCGGGGCTGAGGAGGTGCATGGGCCGGGAGTCCATCAACTGGATTATGAACTCGCCGAGGTCCGTTTCGTAGACCTCGTTTCCGAGCCCCTCCAGAAACTGTCTGAGATGAATTTCCTCTCCCGTCAGACTCTTCGCTTTCACGATTATTTTCCCCTCGCCGATGATCTCTTCAAGCACCCTGTAGGCGTCCTTCGCCGTCCTCGCTATGTAACAGGAGCCGTGGTTCTTCTCTATGGCATCCCTCGCTTGGCGGGCGAGGTCCTCCATTCCCGCGATGCTCCTCTCCTTTATCTCACGCACCTCGCGGGCCATCTCCACGGTGTGGGGAAATCTGGTGAGGGCCGTGGCCCTGTTCTTCCTGTAGGAGGCGATGGCCCTCTCCAGCGCCAGCGCTATCCGTGGGTTCTCAGCGCCGAGTTCCACGATATCCCTGACGTAATCCGCGTAACTTCGCATTTTCATCACCTCCCGAGCGCCCCCGCGACGACGTCCGTGAAGAACTTCACATCCATATCGGCACCGGCCGCTCTGCATCCCTCCCTGAAGGCGAGGTATGAGAGGGCGCAGGTCGTTATTATTCCATCCACCCCTCGCGGCAGAACTTCCCTCTTCAGCACGCCCGATGCCACGTGCGGCATCAGTTCGGAGATGGCCAGGGAGAGCCACCCGCCGGGGCACGGCGAGATGTCCCACGGTTTGAGGTCCCTCACGGCCATCTCGGGATGCTCAAACTCCACGATTTCCAATTCCGGGATGCGGGCCAGAACGTCGCGGGGCGCGTCGCCGAGCCCCCCGATGCGACCCAGGCGACAGGCATCGTGTAATATATAGCGTCCCCTGACGGGCTGCAACTTCGCATTCCCCAGATTATCGCGAAGGAACGTGGTGACGTGCTCCATCGGCACGGGGAACTCCACGCCGCTCTCGGGGAGCACGCGGTTCCATACGTGGTATATGTGGGCGAAAGGGGTGACCGCGACCTTTATTCCCTTGTCATCCACAACCCTGCTGACCGCATCCGCGGTGCGCTCCGCCGCGCTCACCATCTCCCTGGTATACCCCATGTCGCCGAGCATCTCCGCGAAGGGCACCTCATCCTCCCACTCGGTGTGGTTATATCCAAGACCGTCCAGCACGGATTTCAGGGACTCGGTCACCTCTGGAACTCCCGCTCTCTCCGCCCACCTCCAGCCGTAGATGAGTATCATGGTGCACACCTCGCCTTCCCCGCAGGATTTGCGGGAAGGTATTAAACCCTTTCACCGGGCATTCATTTATTCTATCCTCGGTGTAGAAAAAGTGAAACTTCAAACCGTTGTGAAATCTGTGTGATTGTTTTAATACTCAGAACGCCATTACCCCCCGCCAGGATGTGGTGCGCATGCCCAAACCGAAGGTGATGGTGGCAAAGGTAGGGCTGGACGGGCACGATAGGGGAGCGAAGGTCGTGGCCCGCGCCCTCCGCGATGCCGGATACGAGGTGGTCTACACCGGCATAAGGCAGAGCCCCGAGCAGGTCGTGGAGTCCGCCATTCAGGAGGACGTGGCCGCCCTCGGGGTGAGCATACTCTCCGGCGCGCACGTACCCCTCATGAAACGCGTTATGGAACTTCTACGCGAGAGGGGCGCAGATGACATCGTGGTATTCGCCGGCGGTGTCATCCCCCCCGACGACATCCCGGTTCTCAAGGAGATGGGCGTGGCCGAGGTCTTCACGTCTGGCACCCCCACGAAGAGGATCGTTGAGTGGCTTGACCGCGCTCTGGGGGTGGTCGGATGAGGGCGCTGGACCACGTGGCCATCGCGGTTAAGAATCTGGATGAGGCGATATCCCTCTACAGAACCATGGGCTTCCACGTGTCCTCCGTGGAAACGGTGGAGGAGCAGAAGGTGCGGGTGGCCATGCTGGAACTGGAGAACACGCATATAGAGCTCTTAGAGCCCACATCGGAGGACAGCCCCATATCCCGGTTTCTGGAGAAAAGGGGTGAGGGGTTGCACCACATAGCGGTTCGCGTGGACGACATAGAGGAAACCCTTGCCTCCCTGAAGGAAAAAGGGATACGCCTCATAGACGGGGTCCCACGCACGGGAGCCGGCGGAAAAAGGATCGCCTTCGTGCATCCGAAGAGCGCGAAGGTTCTCCTGGAACTCGTGGAGGCCTGATATCATGTGCGACCCTGAGAAAATCCGCGAGGCGAGAAGGCGCTGGGAGGAGACCACGCTCGCCGAATTTCTGAAGAAGGCCCCCGAGAGAAAGGAGGTATTCGTCACCGAGGGCGGGATACCCGTGAAGGTGGTCTACGACCCGGCGGACCTTGAGGGCTGGGACTACCTGGAAAAACTCGGGTATCCCGGCCAGTATCCCTTCACGCGAGGTGTCTATGCCACCATGTACCGTGGCCGGTTCTGGACCATGAGGCAGTACGCGGGCTTCGGCACGGCGGAGGAGACGAACAGACGGTACAGATTTCTGCTCTCCAGAGGCCAGACGGGCCTGAGCGTGGCGTTTGACCTTCCGACGCAGATCGGGTACGACTCCGACGACCCCATGGCGCTGGGCGAGGTGGGGAAGGTCGGCGTGGCGGTGGACACCCTGGAAGATATGAGAATACTCTTTGACGGTATTCCTCTGGACAGGGTCTCCACGAGCATGACGATAAACTCCACGGCTGCCATAATACTCAGCATGTATCAGATAGTCGCGGAGGAGCAGGGCGTGAGCGCACGGGCTCTCAGAGGCACAATTCAGAACGACATACTCAAGGAGTACATAGCGAGGGGAACCTACATCTTCCCCCCTGCCCCCTCCATGAGGATCGTGGCGGATACCATAATCTACTGCGCGGAGAGGATACCCAAGTGGAACCCCATATCCATATCCGGCTACCACATACGCGAGGCGGGGAGCACGGCCGTGCAGGAAGTGGCGTTCACCATAGCG
>MTNG01000065.1 GCA_002011395.1 Candidatus Aciduliprofundum sp. JdFR-45 | reverse complement strand
GTGTGGCATGCCATAGATGCGGAGCCGCACCCCGTGGGGAGGATGGAGAGGTGGTTCCTATCGCGGTTTTACTCGCACCTGCGGGCGGCGGTGGACGGCTACGAGAGGATGCGCTTCAGGGATGTGGTGCTTCACATGATCTTCTACCTGCTGAACGATGTGAAGAGGTACGAGGAGAGGACCGGAAAAAGCGCCGTTGGCGTGATGGCGCACGTCTGGGAGGACTGGGTGAGGGCCATGGCGCCCATAATACCGCACACCTGCGAGGAGCTGTGGCACATGGCCCACGACACCTACGTCTCGGTTGAGGAGTTTCCGGTCGTCAGGGAGGACGCCATAGACCCGCTTCTGGAGAGGGAGGAGGAGTTCATAGATTCGCTGATAGAGGACATCAGGAACATACTGAACGTCACCGGAATAGAGCCGAGGGAGATATATATATACACGGCGGATGAGTGGAAGTACCGCGCTCTGGAGATCGCGGCGAGAACGGGTGATTTCGGAGCCGCCATGAAGGAGATGTCGCGCGAGATGCCTGAACGCGCAAAGGAAGCGGCGAAGTTCCTGAAGACGGTCTTCAAAGACCGGTTGCACGCCGGCTACGTGCCCGTGGACGAGGCCCGGGTGCTGGAGGAGGCGAGGGAGTACCTGTCCAGGGTGCTGGGCGCGGAGATCAGAATAAACCCGCCGGAGGACCCGGGCGGGAAGAGAAAGGTGGCCATGCCCACGCGCCCGGGGGTCTACGTGCTCTGATCCTCCATCCGCTTGCCCACGAAGTAGAAGTGTGCGAGGAGCGCGTCCAGCTGTATCCTCTCGTTTGCCCCCTCAACTATTCTGAACTCTATCTCGCCCGTCCTGTCTATGAGTTCCACCTTGTGCCTGTCGTCTATAGGCAGGTCGTAGATGGCGCGATGAACCTGCTTAACGATGTCCTCCGCCGAGAGGCCGAGTTCAACGATCATCCTGTCCAGAATGCTTCTGGCCTTCAGGAAGTCCCCTGAGAGGACGTGCTTGAGCATGCCGATGACCTCCTCCCTCTTCGCCACGCCCGTTGCCTGGTACACGGCGTCCTCGGTGATTTTGTCTGATATGGCGGCGGCCATCTGAAGGAAGTTTATGGCCTTTCTCATGTCTCCGGATGCCAGGTACGCTATGGCGTTGAGCGCCTCCTCGGTGACCTCGCGCCCCTCCCTCTCGGCTATGTGCCTCAGGCGGTCCTTGACGTCCACATCCGTCAGCGCTCTGAATCTGAAAATTGCGCATCTGGACTGGATGGGGTCTATGATCTTGGAAGAGTAGTTGCAAGAGAGTATGAACCTGCACGTCCGGGAGAACTTCTCCATGGTCCTCCTCAGGGCCGCCTGCGCCTCGGAGGTGAGCGAGTCGGCCTCGTCCAGAAAGATTATCTTGAAGCCGACGTCGTTGGCGGGTGCTGTCCTCGCGTACTCCTTTATCTGCGTCCTCACCACGTCTATGCCCCTCTCGTCGCTCGCGTTGAGCTCGTGAAAACTCGCCTTCCAGTTATCCCCGAACAGTTCGCGGGCGAGGGCTATGGCACACGTTGTCTTTCCCGTTCCGGGCGGCCCGGCGAAGAGCATGTGGGGGATGTTGCGCGCTTTGACATAGGCCTTGAGCCGCTCCACGATGTCGGGCTGTCCCACGACGTCGTCCAGCGTGGCGGGCCTGTACTTCTCAACCCAGATGTCCTCCATTTCCCATCCCATCGCCCCATCGCGGTGTTTGGATAAAAAGGTTGTTCCGGTGGTATATAGTTTGTATGGGTGTGCAAATGGCAAAATGTATATATAGGTTTTGCGGTATATCTTCAATTGAGGAGATGCCTGATGGTGGCGGCGTGGAGCGGTATAGTTAAGGAAACACCCCAGCAGGTCTCTCAGAGGGCAAGGGCTGCGGCCATGGCACAGGGTCTGCAGGTGAAGCAGGATATACCCGGTCAGATATTCATGGCAGAGGGCGGACGGATATACAACACGCTGGTGCTTATATTGCTGGTGATTTTGTGCATATTCCTGATAGGGATACTGATTCTGCTGATATACTACTTTACAAGGCCGAAGGAATCATTCACCGTTCAAATACAGGCAGCGCCGAATGGAACATACGTCTCTGCAACCGCTAACGGTCCCAAGGCACAGGCCGCTCTGGGCAATTTCACGGCAGGTCTCAGTTTGGCGGAAGTTGGAGGGGCGCCTGCACCAACCATCTAATTTGACAAAACAACATTATTTTTTTAATATTTTGCTATATAGACCACAGCAACCTTTAAATCTCCCCCCATCATGGGGGAGAACGAGCCGTGGTAGCTCAGCTGGGAGAGCGCCAGACTGAAGATCTGGAGGTCGCCGGTTCGATCCCGGCCCACGGCACCACCCTTCCGAAATTTTTATTTCCCCCGGCACGTTGTGTATCCCATGCGCGCCCTCTTCATAGGGAGGTTTCAGCCCTTCCACAACGGGCACATGGAGCTGGTGAAGAGCATAAAGGAGGAGTACGAGGCCGTCATAATAGGCATAGGGAGCGCGCAGTACTCCCACACCATAGACAACCCCTTCACCGCCGGGGAGAGGCATCTCATGATCTCGCGTGCGATGGCGGAAGCGGGCATACACAACTACTATTTGGTGCCCATTGAGGACCTGCACAGGAACGCCATATGGGTGCCCCACGTGGAGTCCATAGCGCCCCCCTTTGACGTCGTCTACGCGAACAACCCGCTTACGCGCCGCCTTTTTGAGGAAAGGGGCTACGAGGTGAAGAGGTACCCGCTTTACAGGAGACACGTTTACAGCGGGGCCGAGATACGCAGGAGAATCATGCACAACCTCCCGTGGGAGCATCTGGTACCCCCGGCGGTGGCGGCGACCATAAAGGAGATCGGCGGCGTGGAGCGTCTCAGGGACTTAATGTGGAAGGACGAGGAGGTCTGAGGGCAGGTCGGGCGCGGCACGCCCCTTATGGAAATAGTTAAATATCTCAACGCCATTGAGCATTTAAGGTGGTCGGCGATGACGACGTTCTCCGTTGAGGAGTTTAGGAAAATGGCAGAGACGAAAACGACGGTATTCCCGACGCTCGGTGGGATTCTCATCATACTCGCCGGCGTTATGCTTCTCATAATATCGGCACAGCACTTCATAGTAAGCGTTTCACCCCAGAGCGCGACCGGTGAGCCCCTCAGGTCCGACGACCAGGTGTGGGCGGTTTGCGTCGGCACGCTCTTTACGCTCTTCTTCCTGATGAACGCCTTCGCAGGGTTCCTGGCGCTGAAAAGGAAGGACGCCATGAAGCCCATGCTCTCCGCTCTCATAGTGGGCACCATAGCACTTCTCCTTTCCGCCAGCATGAGCGTGGGCACGGTCTCGGCCATGCTGGGTTTGGACGAAAGCGTGGCTGCGCCGCTCATGTACTTCTACGCCTTCGCCGCGCTCGCGGTGGCACTCGGCGGGATAATCCTGGGTGGTTTTGAAGGCCGACCGCTCTTCCGCATGCTGGGCCTCGGCCTGCCCATACTGAGCGGCGTTATGGCCCTGCTCTTCCTGATGCTGATACCGCAGGATCCATCAATAAGCGTGTTTTTGATACCCCTGACGTACACCTTCGGGGCCATAGGCATCGGTTTCATCGTGTACTCGCGCGGGGAGTTCCCCTGAACCCCTCTTCTCTTTTCTAAAAACTATTTATGGTGCGAGCGTATTAGCCCAGACAGGAGGTGAAATGTTATGGAAGTCAGAAGACCTGTGATCAGGGTACCCCCTCCGGGTCCGCTTGCGCGGGAAATAGTGGAGAGGGACACGAGGGTTATGGCCACAAGTACAAAGTTTCTGCCCATAGTGGCCGAGCGTGCCAATGGGATATGGGTAGAGGACGTTGACGGAAACGTTTACATGGATTTTGCCAGCGGGATAGGTGTGCTGAACACGGGCCATGTGCACCCGAAGGTCAGGAAAGCCGTGGAGGAGCAGATTCAGAAGCTCTGGCACTTCGCGGGGACGGACTTCTACTACGAGGCCCAGGTGAAACTCGCGGAGATGCTCGTGGAGATCACACCCGGCGACTTTGAGAAGAGGGTATTTTACACGAACAGCGGGGCTGAGAGCAACGAGGCCGCACTGAAACTTCTTCGCTGGTCCACCGGCAGGAAACTCTTCATAGCGTTCATAAGCGCCTTCCACGGCAGGACCATGGGCGCCCTCTCGCTCACGGCGAGCAAGCCCGTTCACAGGGGCCGCTTCTTCCCGACCATGCCAGGGGTGGAGCACGTGCCCTATCCGAATCCCTACCGCAACCCCTGGCATATTGATGGCTATGAAGAGCCGGATGAACTCGTGAACAGGGTCATAGAGTACATAGACGACTACCTGTTCCACACCTATGTACCGCCGGAGGAGGTGGCGGCCATAGTGGCCGAGCCCATCCAGGGCGAGGGTGGCTACATCGTTCCGCCCAGGGGTTTCTTCAGGGAGTTGAAAAAACTCGCGGACTCCTACGGCATAAAGCTCGTGGACGACGAGGTGCAGGCGGGTTTCGGCAGAACGGGCAGATTCTTTGCCATAGAGCATTACGGCGTGGAGCCGGATGTCGTTTGCATAGCGAAGGCCATGGCGTCGGGCATACCCATGGGTGCCATAGTTTTCAGAAAGGACCTGGACTTCGGCGTGGAGGGCGCGCACAGCAACACCTACGGTGGAAATCTGGTGGCCGCTGCGGCGGCGATGGCCACCATTGAGGTGATAAAGGAGGAGAAGCTCGTGGAGAACGCCGCGAGGGTGGGTGAGCACCTCCACAGGAGGCTCAGGGAACTGCAGGAGAAGTACGAGGTCATAGGCGACGTGCGCGGCCTCGGCCTCATGCAGGCGGCGGAGTTCGTGAGGGACAGGAAGACGAAGGAGCACGCGGTGAAGGAAAGGGACAGGATCGCCGAGGAGGCATGGAAGCGCGGGTTGATCCTCCTCCCGTGCGGTAAGAGCGGCATACGCTTCATACCGCCCCTGATAATAAGGGAGGAGGAGGTGGACGTCGCGATGGAGATACTGGACGAGGCCATCAGGGCCTCCCTCTGACCCCTTTTTAAAATGCTTTAAAAATTTTTGAAGCGCACCTCAAATTTTAAATCGTCGGGGCTCGCTCACGGGCGTATGAGGCACCAACCGACTGCTTTTGCGCTTCCGAAGGGCAGAGTGGAGGAGTTCTTCCAGCGGATATCCTCGTGGGGCACGGTTTACGGTTCCACAGTGCGCGAGGGCAAGAGCGGGTTCTTTCCCGTGTCGCGGTGGCATGAGGTTCGTCTGGACGGCCCCCGTCCCTTCATACCTCCCAAAAAGCTGTTCTTCCCGCCGGAAATACCGCTCTTCTCGTTCCGACGTGGGAGGGCCGGATACGAGATAGAGGACCGGCTGGAGGAGATGCATGAAAAGCGCGTGCTGCTTGGCCTCCGTCTCTGCGATGCACGTGGCATCGCCCGGATGGACCTTTACCTGATGGGCGACGTGAAGGACCCCTACTACGTCAAAATGCGAGAGGACACGCTTCTAATAGGGGTCACCTGCACGACCGCTCACAGTTCATGCTTCTGCACCCTTTTCGGCGGCCTTGACCGGGGCGATGTGAACTACGACCTCTGGCTGACGGACGTGGGCGATGCTTACCTCGTTGAGGTCGGCAGCGAAAGGGGCTCTGCCCTCCTTGAAGGTGCGGATTTTCTGGAGGAGGCGAACGGCGCGCACATAACCGAGGCCGAGAGAAGGAGGAGATACGTTGAAGATGAGGTTAGAAGAAATCTGCCCGCATACGACCACGATGCGATTTTCCGCGCGTTTTCGGAATGCTACAACGATGCGCTGTGGGAGTGGTACGCAGAGCGATGCCTTGCCTGTGGCAAGTGCAACTTCATCTGCCCGACCTGTCACTGCTTTGACGTGTACGATGAAGTTGGATACGACCTAAACGAGGGCAGGAGGATGAGGAAATGGGACGCCTGTCACCTGTACATGTTCGCCGCGGTCCACGGACACAACTTCAGGGGTGAGAGGTCTGCGAGGGTCAAGTACAGGGTTTACGATAAGTTCTACTATCCCCGCGAGAGGTACGGGGTCTTCACATGCGTGGGATGTGGCAGGTGCTTTGACACGTGTTCAGCGCGCATAGATCTCCGCGACATTCTCAGGGAGGTGATGATGTGAACACCTACATCCCCGAAATGTGCGAGATCACGGGGGTGCGCCACGAGGCCCCCCAGGTCAAGACGTTCTTCATAGACTGGAACGGGAAGTATGAGCCGGGCCAGTTCGTGGAATTGTCCGTTCTGGGCTACGGCGAAGCGCCCATATCCATATCCTCCCGATACGGCGAGCCCTTTGCCCTGACCGTGAGGGAGGTCGGGAGCGTCACCGGTGCGCTCCACAGGATGTCGGAGGGCGATTATGTGGGGATACGCGGCCCCTTTGGCAAGGGCTGGCCGATGAAGGCGGTCAGGGGCCGCAACCTGGTAATCGTGGCCGGCGGCATAGGGCTGGCCCCCCTGAGACCCGTTATAAAGGAAATACTCGCGAACAGAGACGATTACGGAAAGGTGATACTTCTTTACGGGGCCCGGAGCCCATGGGATATACTGTACAGAAGGGAGATGGGCGAGTGGCTCCCGCACATAAACGTGGAGGTCACCGTGGACAGGAGCGACGTGGACGCGGAGACCATGGACTGGGGCGCGTGGAAGGGAAAGGTTGGACTTGTCACCAGGCTTCTGGAGGAAACGGAGGTTCCTCTGGAGGATGCCTATGCCTTCGTCTGCGGTCCTCCCATAATGATGCGGTTCGTGGCGCGCGGTCTGATTGAAAAGGGATTCACGTCCCACAGAATTTACGTCTCGCTTGAACGGAACATGAAGTGCGGAATGGGCATGTGCGGGCACTGTCAGCTCTCCGGTCGCTACGTGTGCCTGGACGGGCCGGTCTTCCGGCTTGAGGAGGCGCTCAGGTTCATAGAGAAGCCAGAGGAGACAGCGGGGGTGATGGGATGATTCGCGCCGGCCTGATATCCTTTTCCTCCTGTGCGGGGTGTTTTGTGGAGTTCCTCAACATGGAGGAAGACCTCCTTGACCTTGTGAAGATAGTTGACGTGCGTGCATTTCCCATCGCGCTGGAGGAGAACGACTTTGAGAACCTGGATGTGCTCTTTGTGGAAGGGTGTCCAACCACGCCGTATCAACTGGAAGAGTTGCTGCATCTCAGGGAAAAGGCGAGGTACCTCGTGGCGCTGGGCACCTGCGCGTGCTACGGGGGCGTGTTCACCCTGATCAAGAACCACACTTTCAAGGACGCAGTGGACATGCAGTACGGCGGCACACCGCCCGTTGTCTCCATACCTCCGCAGGGCCTCAGTTACTACGTGAAGGTTGATTATCATCTGTACGGCTGTCCCTTTGAGCTTTCGGAGTTGAGGGCTCTCGTGACGGCCCTCGCCATGGGCAAGCCATACAGACAGCCGGAATACGATGTCTGCGCTGAATGCGTACTCAGGGACAACGACTGCCTTCTAAACAAAGGGGTGCCGTGCATGGGCCCAGTTATAAGGGGTGGCTGCAGGGCCAGGTGTCCCTCCAGCGGGCAGGCCTGCACCGGTTGCAGGGGCACGTATTCGGATGCGAACATAGACAGTCACAGGGCCATACTCCTTGAATGGGGGCTGACGCCAGAGGAAATAGACGAACTCTACGCCAAGTACGGGGGTGTTGAGAGATGAGGATAGAGATTCCCCACGTCACCAAGGTGGAGGGCCATGGCAACCTCATAATAGAGGTTGAGGGTGACACGATAAGGGATGTCAGGTTCGGCATCCACGAGGGCCCCCGCTACTTTGAGGCGCTTCTGGTGGGCAGGAAGGCCATGGAGGTCCCCGAGCTCGCCGGGAGGATATGCGGTATATGTACGGTCATTCATACCATCTGCGCCGCAAAGGCGGTGGAGAGGGCCGCTGGCTGGACCCCCGATGAGAAACTTGAGAGGCTGAGGGACCTGCTAACCTACAGTTCTCACATACAGAGCCACGTGCTTCACCTCTATTTCTTAGCACTTCCGGACTACCTCGGAAAGGGAAGCGTCCTGGAGATGGTTGAGGAGTACGGGGATGAACTCAAAAGGGCCTTCGCCCTCAAGAAGGCGAGCAACGAGATGACCGAACTCATCGGCGGAAGAATGGTTCATCCCTGCACGGTGATTCCGGGGGCCATAACAAAGGAGATCACCGTTGAGACGCTGAAGGCCTACGAGAGGAGAATGGAGATGGTCGCGCGTGAGACGGAGGCAATGGCCCGCCTCTTCCTGGGACTCCAGTATCCCGAGCACGAGACGCGGAACGACCTCCTGGCCCTC
>MTNG01000007.1 GCA_002011395.1 Candidatus Aciduliprofundum sp. JdFR-45 | reverse complement strand
GAGAAGGTGCGTTGAGGACTACATATCCACGCTGGACGCTCTGGAGAGGGTGGGGATGAGGGTTGCACCCCATATCGTGGCCGGGCTGCACTTTGGACGGGTTGTGGGCGAGCATAGGGTGATAGAGATTCTGAGGGACCGGAAGATTCATCGTCTCGTCATGCTCGTGCTCGTGCCCACTGCCGGAACTCCGATGGAAAGCGTTAGGCCGGATCTAGAGGGCATTGCAGACGTGATAACCGCGTCGGGAAAAATCAGGGCACCAAGGGTGCTTGGCTGCATGCGTCCACGCCTCGCTGAGATAGAGGAGGTAGCCATCTCGTCTGGGTACAGGGGCATAGTGTCCCCGACCGCGAGGACCAGGGGAAAGCACCGATGGGTGGAACATGACACCTGCTGTGTCCTAGGTGATGTAGAATGATGATACGCCTGTCGTACGGCTCCGGCATCGTCCTCGGCCTGTGGCGCGGAAAGACACTTGCCCATCCGACAACGCTCTATGTGATGGTTGGCGAAAGATGTGTTTCAAACTGCATCTTCTGCGCCCAGAGGAGGAGTGCACCGGACAGCCACTACCTCTCGCGAGTCCTATGGCCCCCCGTGGCCGTAGAGGACTTCCTTGAGGCGCTGCCCAGCGGCGATTTCTCAAGGATCTGCCTCCAGGTGCTTCATTACTCGGATATGGTAGAGGATGTCATTCACCTCGCCAGTGAAATCAGAAAGCGCGTGTCTTTACCCATAACCGCAAACATCGTCCCCGTGCAATGGGAGGACATGGTCAAGATGAGAGACGCTGGGGTCACGTCGCTCGGGATAGCCATAGACGCGGCCACGCCGGCGATATTCTGCAAGGTGAAGGGTGCGGGGGCGGGCAACGATTTCACGTGGGAGGAGCACTGGAACGCGTTGAAGCGCGCCTTGGATGTCTTCGGTGAGGCGGCCACGCACTTCATAGTCGGGCTGGGCGAGAGGGACGTGGACCTCAGGGACTGCTTCGCAAGGGCCCTCAAAATGGGGGCGTACGTAGGGCTCTTCCGCCACACGCCCGTGGGAGCCTTGAGAGGAGAGAACGTCACACCAGGGCGTTATCACGCGGTGCAGCTCATGCTCTACCTGCTGAAGATGAAGTGTGGGGATATGCGGTTCCACAGCGGTATGCTCGTCCGCCTCTTGGTCCCGGAGAATCTGCGGGAGGACGTGGAGAGAGGCGTTCCCTTCCTCACCCCCGGATGCCCGGGCTGCAACCGCCCCTTCTACACGGAGAGGCCGGGAGGGCACCTTTACAACCTGCCATGCCTTCCGGAGGGGCGCGTCGGGAAGTCCATCCTGAACCTCATGGAGGGGGAGGGCATACAGGTAGAGTGGGTCTGAAAGGGCAGAAAAGCGAAACTTTAACAACGCCCGGATGCGATACACCGGAGCATGAAGTACATCGTGGTCACAGGGGGCGTTCTGTCAGGGCTCGGAAAGGGCATAACCGCTTCAAGCATAGGCAAGATCCTCCAGGCACGCGGCTTCCGCGTGAGCGCCGTAAAGATAGACCCGTACATAAATTACGATGCGGGCACGATGGGGCCATACCAGCACGGCGAGGTATTCGTCCTGAAGGACGGGGGCGAGGTTGATCTGGACCTGGGCAACTACGAGAGGTTTCTGGATGTTGATTTAAACTTCGACCACAACATAACCACGGGGAAGATTTACAGGGCAGTAATAGAAAGGGAGAGGAAGGGCGAGTATCTCGGCAAGACCGTTCAGATCATACCCCACATAACGGACGAGATCAAGAGAAGGATCAGGAAGGTGGCCGAGAGAAGCGGTGCGGAGATACTCATCGTTGAGGTGGGCGGCACTGTGGGCGACATAGAGAGCATGCCCTTTCTGGAAGCCCTCAGGCAGCTGCAGAGGGAGGAGGGCAGGGAGAACGTGATGTTCGTCCACACGACGCTTATACCAATCGTCGGCGTCGTCGGCGAGCAGAAGACAAAGCCCACCCAGCACAGCGTGAAGGAGCTGAGGGCCATAGGCATCTCACCGGACATGATCGTGGGACGCTGCTCGGAGGAACTCACGGAGGAAACGAAGCGGAAGATCTCGCTCTTCTGCGACGTCCCCTACAATGGGGTCATAAGCGCCCCCGATGCTCGGTCCATATACGAGGTGCCTCTCATATTCGAGGGGCAGAAGGTGGCAGAGTACATATCGTCGCGCCTCAATCTGGAACATAGAGAGGCGAGGTGGGATGAGTGGATGGAGTATTTGAACTCGCTCTACAACCCTGAGCGCGAGGTCACCATAGCCCTCGTGGGCAAGTATGTAAAACTTAAGGACGCCTATATAAGCCACATAGAGGCGTTTACACACGTCTCGGCCGCGCTCCGCGTCAGGGTGAACATACGCTGGGTGGACTCGGAGGCGCTGGAGAAGGGCGCCACCTCCCTGCTGGAGGGGGTCCACGGTGTACTGATACCGGGCGGGTTCGGGTACAGGGGCGTGGAGGGAAAGATCATGGCGGCCCGCTATGCCCGGGAGAACGGCATACCCTTCCTCGGTGTGTGTCTGGGATTCCAGATAGCGGTGATAGAATTTGCCCGCAACGTGCTCGGATACGAGGATGCGAACAGCAGCGAGTTCGTGGAGACTGAACACCCTGTTATAGATCTGCTCCCGGAGCAGAGGGAGATAGATATGCTGGGTGGCACCATGCGGCTGGGAGAGGAGGAGGTCGTGCTGAAGGAGGGGAGCATGGCCCACACCATATATGGAACCACCAGAATCTACGAGAGACACAGGCACAGGTACGAGGTCAACCCGGATTACATAGAGGAACTGGAGTCGGCGGGTCTCATTTTCTCCGGGACGGACACCACGGGCAGGAGAATGGAGGTATTTGAACTGAGGGGACATCCGTTTTACCTCGGTTCACAGTTCCATCCAGAATACAAATCGCGTCCCATGAGACCGTCCCCTCTGCATCTGGCACTGGTAAAAAGCGCCGTGGAATACAGCACGCGCATGTGATTCATCTGCGAACTATGCTGAACTTTCCATCGCTGTACAGGAGGGGGTAGTACTCCATGGGATGGTTGACCTGCCGCATCTTCAGAATACCGATGTACCGACCCATAGCCCGGCCGATGCGCTCTATGGATAGGTGGACTATGCCGTCAGATAGGAAGCACTCCTCTCTGAAATCCGCAGCAGATAGATCGCCGTATCTCGATTCGGATATGCAGAATGTTGTGGCCCCGAGTTCCTTTAACCGGGAGAAAAGTATGTACTTTTCCGCCCGGGGATTGCGCATGTCGGCAACGGAGTAAAGCGCCTCAAGTGAGTCCACAGCCAGTATATCCAGCCCGACGTCCTCCTTCAACTGGCGGAGAGGGCGGATGAAGGCGTCTATCCACTCCCCGGTACGCTCGCTCATGCCCCTTTTAAGGGCGCTCCAGTCCACTATCCTGAAGCGGTCCTTTATGCGAGAGACATCGTACCCGAGCGCACTCATCTGCTCAATGATGCTCACACCATCCTGTTCAAGGGTGACGTAGGCGGCACGCATATCGGCATCGTGAACCAGGTTGCTGTGAATCACGTGAAAAACGAAGGTGCTCTTGAGAGAGCCGGGGGGACCTATGACGAGCACCACATGTCCCGCGGGTATACCACCCCCCAGGAGGTCATCCAAATCTTCTATGTGCGTCTTTAGGCGCATGGAATGCGCTATGGATATTCTGATAGATAAAGTTAGCCCAAAACTAAAATACCTTAATGAAAATCACGAACCATGGAGGAGTGGCTCAACAGGGTCCTAGGGGTCCTGAAGGCATCCCGGGGAGAGGTCATAGCCCTGGAGACCCCCACAGAGGGGCTGGCACGTTTCTACATGGAGCGACTGAGAGGCTACCTTCCAGATAAGACGCTGTACATCGAATTTTCACCGCAGGACGCTTTCATACCATATTCCTTTGTCAACCGCATCAACATGACCCTGAGAGAGGGAGGAACATGTCCTCAACGCCTGACAGAGGGGCTGAAAAGGGGACATACCATTGTCGTATTCGGCCTTCACCTCCCAAAGGTGAATGACCCGGAAATACTCTACGTGTCCCACATAGAGGGAGACATAGTCATCTCGGAGAGGGAGGGGGAAGGTAGGGTAAAGCCGTCCCCTCCGGACGGACCGCTGCTTAAGGCGATTAACGACGCTATGACGGACAAAAAGGCGCTTGTGTTTGAGGGTTTTGATTATGTGGTTCACGCCTCCGGGCCGGTGAGGGGGCTGGAGTTCCTCCGGATGCTCATATCCCGCCTGAAGGAAGAGGGGAAAGGCGCTGCCATCCTGCTGTCTCGGGAAGTGATTGACCTCTACCCGGAACTGGAGGAGGCTAAAGCATTGGCAGATGCTGTTATGTTCTCACCACACCCGCTTAAGAAGGGTATTCACATCTACGAGGGAGATGAGAGTATCTCCGTGGCCGTGACATCTCTGCCACGTGATATTGCAAGGGGCAGGTATGGAGCGGAGAAATACATCGTCATAGGGGAGGACTTCGCCCCCGAGGATATGGATTTTCGGGTATACAACGAGATCAAGCGTTACGTGCATGAGGGATATGTGAACATCGTTGTGGACTGCGTTGATGAACTTATGAGGTGCTGTGGGGTATCTTCCGTGTACCTCTTCCTGAAGGCCCTGTACGATATGGTTCAGGAGCGCGGTGGATGTGTTTACATTATTCCCTTTGAGGGATTTATGACCTTATCCTCTCTCATATGCTGCACTCTCGGGATTGACCTGATGAAAATAAACGATGAAAAAAGTGCACTTAAGTACCTGAACGGATTGACGACGCTTTTCCCCCTCGTGGTTATGGAACAGGTGCATCGCGCTGACCCTGAAACGTTGAGGACCATCGTATCCTTTGCCCTCACGGAGATGGGAGGTAACCTCCTGGTCACGTTTTCCTCACAGGAGGTTCAGGCAGCCCATGGACTCAAACATGCCCTTCTGGAGGATATACGACGAAACTCGCTTTATTACCCCCTCCCGGCCCCCACACTCAGCGAATTCGCCGAAGCCATAGGCCTCCCTGAGAAGGCCGCAGAGAAACTGTACAGGGAAACGGGTGGGGACCCCACCCTGGTCATGGCAAAGGACGACCGATATCTCATATCTCCACTTGAAAGAGCTGGGGAAGCGATTATGCGCCTTGGACGAACGGAAAGAGATGTGCTCATTTCGATGTGGCTTATGGGAGGCGGTGCGGACGTTGATATCCTCCGAGAGATCGCGAAAGAGGATTACGCTCTGGACGAACTCGCCTCCCGAGGTCTTATAGTGATGGAGGGAAATGTNGCCCGATTTTTCAACACCCTGGTGGCGAAGGCCGTGGAGATTTACACATCTGCCACCGTGCGTAGCGAGGTGGCCTTGCGTCTCCTGAAACTGATAAAAGACCCTCTTCAAAAACTCACCGTTGCGGAGAGAGGGGGGCTTAGAGAGAATGCGCTGAGGGTTTGGAAAGAGGCCATGAATGTGCTTGTCGAGAGGGGTGCACTTTACACCGCGGCCGACCGCCTCTCTTCGCTTATAAATGCAGGCATGTACAACGGCGAGATGGCCTATGAGGGCGCGCGTCTCATGCTTGCCACTGGAAGGGTCACAGAGGCGACCAGATTCATAGCCATCGCCGAGAGCGAGGGGTACGATGAAAGAAAGGTCATAGCGTTAAAGATAAAGGCCATCATGGCCGTGGGTAAACTGTACAGCGCATACGTGTATGCCGAAATGCACCGCGACGTCCTCTCGGAAATGGGAATGGAAAGTGTCATTCCCCAGATACTGCTCAGGATGGGAATGGTCAAAAAGGCAATTCGCATGATAGATGAGGTAAAGGATTACGTGGAGAGGGAAAGGCTTCTGGGCTATCTCAACGTTCTGATTGGAGATGCAAAAAATGCTCTGCAGCACTTTGTGAAGGTGACGGAAGCCCATGCGGATCAGAGGTCTATGAACTACCGCGACTTCGTTAATATGCTGGTCGTCAGGGCCAATCTTGATGCCGGGAGGACGCTTCCCATACTGGAAAGGGAGGCCACATGGGCGAGAGGGGCGGGGAGACGCGAGGAGTGCGTATCCCTTCTGAACGCCATGGGAATTCTGTTGAGGATACAGGGAAAGTTGCAGGACGCTCTGTTCTGTTACCAGGAGGCGCTGCATCACCTGAAAGGGGAAAACCTTCCGCTTCTCCGGGGAATCGTCATGCTGAACCATGCGGAGGCGCTCTACGCATACGGAAACCGCGATATGGCTGAGAGGGCCGTGTATGAGGCCCTCAAGGAGTTTTCCAACGTGGACAGCGTACCCAGCATAGCCCATGCCAACCTCCTTCTGTGGGAGATAACTGGCGACGATTCACATATGGAAGCGGCGAGAAACCTCGCACGGGACTACGAAGCGAAGCATCTGAGCGACCACATAGAGATGTACATCTCTCTGTCCAGGGGTAACAGTGACGATGCTATCAAGAGAATGAGAGCATATGAGCACTTCACGGTGGCGCTGGAGATGGACTGCGACGCTCTGGTCCAGAACAGATGCGGAGTGATGCTCAACTATTTACCGGCCATTCTGAGCGTAAAGGGGTGTGCGGAGGTGCGGGGCAACCCCGCGACACCGCTACTCCTCTCCTTCATCATCCTCCTCTAACGCGCTCCATATGCGGAGCAGGCGCTGGGTAAACGTTATGATGGAAAGCACAAGAAGCAGGAGCATGCCTATATCCGTGGGCGTCACACCGGCGACTTCGGCGACCGCATACTGAAACAGGGGGAGAGCCGTAAGGAGAACCATTCTATCCGCCCTGCCGAAGAGTCCACCGTACAGCCTCCCCATGCCCACGGCCTGCGCCTGAGTGCCGAGGTAACTGGTGAGAAGAACCGCAGATAGAGCCAGCAGGCACAGGTAACCCGTTGCATATGCACTGAAGGAGATTCCTGCGATTATGGCAACATCTGAAATCCTGTCTCCGAGATGGTCCAGAAAATCGCCTCTGCAACTGGCCCTGCCCGTTTTCCTGGCGACCTCACCATCCACAGCGTCCATGAGGCCGCTGGCTCCGATCAGCGCTGAGGAGGCTATCAGAAAAACACCGCCGAGGGCATACGCCGCGCCACCCGCGAAGGCCAGAAGTACAGATGTAAGCGTTATAAAGTTGGGATTGACCCGCGATAGCGCGGAAACAAGGGGTGCGAACAGTCGCGATGCCAGAGGGCGGAGGGAATTCAGTACCATTTCAGGATCTCCTCCGTGTAGTCCACGCGAGGTCTGTAATCCTCCGGCGTCTTCAGGGCTTTCCAGAATATCTCCGCCACCTCATCCACCGCTTTTCCCGTCGTGTCAATCTCCACGACCTTTTCAACACCGTGGATGCTCACGGCCTCGCTCACTATCAAGCCCATGGCCTCGGCCTCAACGTTTTCACATATTTTTGAATGGTGGTATCCACGGGCCTCCAGCCGTCTTCTGAGTTCGTCCGGGTGAGTTCTGAGCACCACGACGAGGTCAACACACCGCAGGAGGTGAGATGTGTGACCTTCAACGACGCCGGAGAATCCGCACACCCTCGTCTCAACGCATTCAAGGTCTACGATATGTGAATCCCTCAAATCGTCGCGACCCGAAAAACATTCGCTCATGTCCCCTATGTGCACCACATCAATCGCCGTGCGAATCGCATCCGAAAGAGAAGTTTTACCCGTTCCCGGTGTACCCGTGAGCGCTATCAGCATCAAAAAAGAAAAGGTAGAGGGGGGATTTAAATATTCTCCTCCGTTTCGGGGGTTTCCTCCCCGGCGGTTTCTTCAGGCGTTTCAGCGGTCTCTTCGGAATCCTCCGGCTCACCCGACGTCTCTGTCTCCTCCGACTCCGGCATAGCCTCCTCATACTCCCCGGGCGACTTTCTCCTGACCATCAGAAGAACCGCCGCGAGGAGCACTGCGATGAGGAGTATTATGCCGACCAGCAACCATGGAGATGCGCCGAAGATCTGTGTGCCAGCGTTCACGGTGATGCTCTTCTCCGCGATATTGCCTGCCCTATCAACGGCCCGTACATCTATGGTGTGCTCACCGTCCGTGAGCGTGACCGTGTACGAGGTGTTTGTGCCCACGTTCACCCAGTCGCCGCCGTCAACCCTGACCTCAAAGTGGTCCAGGTTCTCCTCCGTGCACTCCCATGCGATTTCCACCTGTCCAGGGCTCACCGTCGCGCCGTCCTCAGGGGATGTGATCGTCAACTGCGGCGCTGTGGTGTCCACAGTGAACGAGGCGGATATTTCCCCGGTGTGACCAACCGCATCCACAGCACGGATGTAGACTGTGTGCACGCCCTCACCGAGGGTCACTGTGTACGAGGTGTTTGTGCCCACGTTCACCCAGTCGCCGCCGTCAACCCTGACCTCAAAGTGGTCCAGGTTCTCCTCCGTGCAGTTCCACGTGACCGTCACCTCTCCGCTGGCCAGATATGAGCCGTCCTCGGGCGATATTATGCTCAC
>MTNG01000057.1 GCA_002011395.1 Candidatus Aciduliprofundum sp. JdFR-45 | reverse complement strand
CGCGTATCACCCGCCCTCGCGCGCGGCGGAGATGGATGCGGACATGACCCTCGTGGACGAGGCGGGCGGCATACCCGTACCGCTGCTCTTCGCCCTCCTGAAGACCTCGCGCCGCGTGGCGTACTCCTCCACCGTCCACGGCTACGAGGGGACCGGCCGGAGTTTCACCATAAGGTTCCTGCAGGCGCTGAGGGAGACGCAGAGGGACCTCATCACGAGGAAAATGGAGGAGCCCATACGCTACGGCCCGGACGACCCCATAGAGGAGTGGATATTCGACACGCTTCTCCTCAACGCCGAGCCGCCTGAGATTGAGAAGGTAGGCCCCCTGAAGTACGTCCGGTGCGACATAGAGGATCTGATGAACGATGAGGAGAAACTCCGTGANTACTACGGCATATTCGTCCTGGCGCACTACCGCAACAACCCCAACGACTTCGGCATCATCTGCGACGCGCCCAACCAGGAGATCAGGTACATGGAGAGCGACGGAAAGGTCGTGTGCTCCGTGCAACTCGCGAGAGAAGGAGGGCTCACGGGCGACATAGCGGAGGAGATGTACTACGGGAGGTTCCCGCCCGGCAACGTGATCCCCGACATCTTCATAAAGCACTACAGGGACCTGCGCTTCCCGGCCCTCAGGGGTTACAGAATAGTGAGGATAGCCACCCACCCGAAGCACTGGGGAAGGGGCATCGGCTCGGCCATGCTTCGGGAGATATGTCGCGAGGATGTGGACTGGGTGGGGTCCGTCTTCGGCGCCACGCCCTCGCTCCTCCGCTTCTGGACGAGGAACGGCTTCGCCCCCGTCCACGTCTCGCCCTCGCGAAACGAAACCACGGGGGAGTACTCTGTGGCCGTCATAAAGCCCCTGACGAAGGACGCCAGGAAGATCGTCAGGGAGGCGAGGAAGAGGTTCGCCGAGAGGTTCATCGTCTCGCTCATGGAGATACACAGGGACATGGAAGTGGACATAGCCCACGAGATACTGCGTGCATCGTACCGCCATCTCCGCTCCCCGCCCCTGGACGAGGTGGAGTGGAAGCGGCTCGTGGCCTACGCCTACGGGCCCGGGACCTACGAGGGGACTCAGGACGTGCTTCACCGGCTCGCCGCCTCCTACTTCGTTCTTAGGGACAGGCCGGAACTGACGGAGGAGCAGGAGCGCATATTCATCGCGAAGGTGTTGCAGGGGAAGACGTGGAACGAGGTGGCGAGGGAGATACACAGAGGCCCGACCTACACGGTGATAGAGTTGAGGGAGGCCGTGAGGAGAATAATAGAGGGTTACGGGGTGTATGAGGATGAAGTATCTGAATTTCGAGAGAGATTTCATAGAGATGATAGTTGACGGACGGAAGAGGAGCACCATCCGGCTGGGGAGGAAGGAGTTCTTCCCTGGAGAGGTGGTTGAGATAACGGCCGACGGTGAGCATATCGGCTACGCGGAGATAGAGAGCGTGGAAGTGCGGAGGTGGAGCGAATTCACGGAGGAAGATGCAGTCCTGGACGGCTTTGAGTCCCTTGAGGCACTGAGGGACGCGCTGGAGCGCTTCTACGGCCCCTTCGGGGACGACGAGGAGTTCACCCGCATAACCTTCCGCCTTCTCTTCCTGGACGGCGAGCCTCCAAGTTAATATACCCATACGGAGATAGGGGTTGGCGATGCCTATGCTGAAGGGAAAGGACATCGTCTCTATCAAGGAGATGAAGGAGGAGGAGATCGAAGCGGTTTTCCGGGTGGCGGATGAGATGGTCCCCATCGCCCGGGGGGAGGAGCGCAGCGACCTGCTTCACGGCTACGTTCTCGCCAGCCTCTTCTTTGAGCCGTCCACGAGGACGCGGCTCTCCTTCGAGGCGGCCATGCAGCGTCTGGGCGGAGGGGTAATAGGGTTCTCGTCCTCGGCGGGGACGTCCGTGGAGAAGGGTGAAACGCTGGCGGACACCGTGCGGATGGCCGACGGGTACAGCGATGTCATCGTGGTTAGACATCCCTATCAGGGGGCCGCGCGGCTGGCGGCTGAGTTCGCAGAGCACCCCGTCATAAACGCGGGGGACGGCGCGGGGCAGCACCCGACCCAGACGCTCTTAGACCTCTACACGATCAAGAAGGAGATGGGGAAGATAGGCGGGCTCAACATAGGGCTCCTCGGGGACCTGAAGTACGGGAGGACCGTGCACTCACTCGCCTACGCCCTCGCGCGGTTCCGCGCGAACCTCTACTTCATCTCCCCCGACATACTCAGGATGCCGCGCCACATTGTGAGGGAGGTGGAGCGCTACACGCGCCCCTACGAGACATCGGACATAAACGAGGTCATAGGCGACCTGGACGTCCTCTACGTCACGCGCATCCAGAAGGAGAGGTTCCCGGACCCCGCAGAGTACAGGAAGGTCGCGGGGAGCTACGTCATAGACCTGGACCTGCTCAGGAGGGCAAAGGACACCTTCATAGTGATGCACCCCCTCCCGCGCGTCAACGAGATCTCGCCGGAGGTTGATAAAACAAAGCACGCGAAGTACTTCGTTCAGGCGTTCAATGGGGTGCCTGTCAGGATGGCGCTCCTCGCCATGGTGCTGGGGGTGAGGTGAATGGGCGAAGAGACGACTCTCAAGATACAGAAGATAAGGAACGGTGTGGTGATAGACCACATACCGAGCGGGAGGGCTCTGAAGGTCCTCAAGATACTCGGAATAGATGAGGGCGTGACCTCCACCGTGAGCGTGGCCATCCACGTGCCCAGCAGGAAGGGCGGCTGGAAGGACATCGTGAAGATAGAGGACAGAGAACTCAGCGATGAGGAACTGAACCGCATAATACTTGTGGCGCCCCGCGCGACAATCAACATAATCAGGGATTACAGGGTCGTGGAGAAGCACAGGGTTGAGGTCCCGGAGACCATAGAGGGCATCGTGAAATGCATAAACGACATGTGCGTGACAAATAAAAGGGAGCCGGTGAGGACGTTCTTCACCGTCGTGAGCAAGGACCCGCTCAGGATAAAGTGCGTCTACTGCGAGGCGGAGATGGAGAGAGACGACATCGTGGAGAACATCATCTGATCCTCACCCTTATCTCCACGGTATCGCCGTCCCTGAGCCCCAGNGCATCCCTGAGTTTTTTACGGGCCGCTATCTCCACCACGCCCGTGTGGTGCGTCCTCTCGGGGAACAGCACCGCACACCGCTCTCCATTTATATCCGCGCGGAAGATGCTCACGGCCCCGAAGGTCCTGCCGTTCCACTCAAAGGGCCTGACCACCTCACCCCTCTGGCGCCTGAGCAGTTCCACCGAGGACACGTAGCCGGGGTCAACGCGGACGTTGAGCGTGCCGGGGTAGGGCTCGCCGCCGAGCACCCTCGCAACCGCCTCTCTGTAAACGGGCACGGACATGTAGTAGCGGCCCTCCCCGAGGCCGCCCTCCACCCTGCCAACGATGGTGATGACGCCCAGACGCGAGAGTATGACGTTGTACTCCTCCGCCACCGCGAGAACCTCCCTCACACCCTTTTCCGTGAGCGTGACCCTCTGGCCCTTCCGGGTTATGACCCGCCTTATATACCCCTCCTCCTCCGCCCACTTGAGCCACCTCGCGGCGGTCTGCTGGCTCACCTTCAGGTCGGCGGCGAGTTCCCGGCTTCTGACGTACACGTAGCCGTCCATGGCGCCCCTCAGGGCGAGTTTTCTCAGCAGGGCCTCCATCTACCACACCTCCAGGTAGGAGGACTTGCGGAGGTATATGCATTTAATCCCGACGGCACGGGCACGGCGGCGCAGGGCCGCGTCGTTCGTAAGCAGGTACGCGTTCTCGCGGAGCGCGACGGAGAGCACGCATTCATCGCCTGCGCCCTCCGACGGGACGATTTCGTATTTCCTCGCCAGCATGAGGGCGGCTTTCGCAGCCCTTCCGCGCAGCCCCTCCAGTTCCCTCACGACACACTCCGGCACCACGATGCGCGCCCTGCCTATGAGGCGCTCTATTTCGGCATCAATATTTATGGAAAACTGGAAGGGCATCATGAGAGCGTTGGCGTCCAGCACGACGCACTGCTTTCGGGGTGCACCGCTCAACTCAGCCCACCAGCACACCGAAGGCCCTCGTGCCCCTCACCTTCACGATCTTCACGCGGACCCTCTGGCCCTTCTTGGCCCCCGGAACGTAGATAATGTATGAGCCCTTGTGAGCAACGCCGTCGCCCTCCTTGCCTATGTCCGTGATCTCCAGCTCGTAGATCCGGCCCTCCACGATCTTGTCCTCCGCAACCTTCACCGCGGCCTTGGCGGTGACGGGCCTCATGGCGCCGCACGCCTTGCAGTGGAGCATCTCTATCCTGCCCTCCTTTCTGAGCTCCGTGTCGGGGCTGCCGCACTCGTAGCAGAGGACGTATATCTTCAGGTACTCGTCTATCCTCCTCTGGAGCATCTCGCCCGTTATCCTGCCCTTGAATATGAGGCGGTCGCCCTGCACTGTTCCCGCCGTTCCGAGCTCCTTGACAAGGAACTTGTAGAGGTGCTGCGGGTCCCTGTCTATCGCGTCCACGAAGGCCCTGAAGTTGCGGAATATGGTCTGGTTCCCCTCGCTCACTATCTCCAGCTCGGGGAGCTTGAACCTCTCGTGCTCCTTGACCGTCTCCGGCACCTGCTCCATGGCCCGCCTGAGCAGATTGTCGTAATCGTAAATGTCCACCATCCTTACCACTGTGGGATGCTATATCCGATGCGTATTTAAGGGTTTGGATTGGTGCGCGCGTTCCTCCCTCGCCTGAAAACTGCGTGAATCATCAGAAAACGCGTTGAGAAAAACCTCTCCCCGCAGTACCGAAACATCTGACACCTTCAGAACTCACTCAGACTCCTCTGCCCCCTTTCCCCCAGAATACGCTTTGCGGTCTCCCACGAGCGCCTCACGTACCTCGGCAGCTCCCCATGCTCCCGGCAGTAGCGCCTCAGGAACTCCACCGTCCGGGGATCCGCGGGGTACCCCGAGCCGAAGTCCCCTATCTCCCGCTTTATCCCCTCTATGAGCTCGTCGCGCACTACCTTGGCGATTATGGACGCGGCGGAGACCGCCGGATATTTCTCATCCGCCCTGTGCTCCGCGACCACGCGCACCTTCCGCGAGAGCAGCGCCTCTATCTCCCTCCCGAACCGCTCCTCCACGGTGTCCGCGGAGTCCACGTACACCTCCTCGCAGCCGAGTTCATCCACGACCTCCGCGAAGACCACGACCTCTATCTCGTTCATGGTCATCCTCTCGCGCATCCCGTCTATCTCCCACGGCTGGAGAACCTTGACCACGATTTTCTCCGCGACGCTCTCAATCTGCGCCCTCATGGCCCGCCTCCGGGCCGGCGTGAGCTTCTTGGAATCCCGCACCCCTATCTCCAGAAGGGCGCTGAGGGGCGCGGACACGCCCGCGACCACCATGGGACCTATCACCGGCCCCCTCCCTGCTTCGTCCACTCCGCACTGGATATCCGACATCCTCCCCGCATGGCGCGGATGGCATAAACCGTTTGCGTCTTATCGCTCACCGTGGGTTCTCTTCCTCCAGAAGACGAAAGCGATAAGCAGCACCGCGATTATCGCCGGCGCCGCGGCGACAATCACCCATCCGGAGGGGAAAGATGCGCCCGTATCTGTGGTGGTCCCCCCAGCGCTCCCGCCGGATATCATCTCATCGTAATGGGCCTTTATCTCCTCGCCGCTCAGGGGCCTGTTGTAAATGCGGACCTCGTCTATCGCGCCGTTGAAGCCATTGAGCCGCCCGGTCCCGCTGATGTACAGGGGGTACGGATTTGAAACGGTCTCCTCATCGCCGTTTCCGGCTATCCACATCCCCGGTTTTTCCACGCCATCAACGTAGATTTTCGTCGCGGACGCGTTGCCCCACACATGCACCACGGCGATGTGCATCCAAGTGTCCGCCGTCACCACCGGCTCATCCGTTGAATAGACAACCCAAGATACCCCCGGGTCCTTGAAGAGGAACCTCACCTTTCCCTCATGAATCCTGAGGTCGTAATTGCTCACGTCCGTGGAGGATGGCCCCTTCGCAATAATTGTGCGATCCATATCGTCCAGAGAGTACTGCTTTATCCACACCTCTATGGTGATGGCCGAGGTGAGATTCAAATCCGGCGAGGTGGGAACCTCAACGTAGTTGTCTGCTCCATCAAACACGAGAGCGCTCTGACTGATGCCGTCGCCCCACTTCGCACCGTACACCGTGCCGCCGTGCCCGTTCCCGGAGGAGTCGTGAACAGCCAAACCCCCGTTTTCGTCGAGGTGCCACCATGCAACCGGCCCCGCGTCGGAGCGCACGGTCGCTGCCGATATGCCCGAAGCACACACGAACACACCTGCTATAAAAACCGCACAAACACACATCGCAAACACTTCGTTTTTGTTCAGTTTAATCACCATCCGTCGGTCAAGGAGTTTTCAAAACCCCCGATTGATATAACGTCCGCAGGTATATAAGTGTTTTCCAAAAAAAGACGCGCCCGGGTTGGGGGCACTGAAGTTAAAGAAGGTGTATGATAAGGGCACTTTTCAAGAGGGGAAGATAGATTCCAGCAGAGTGTCTGAATGCCGTAGTAAGAGAGTTTTCAGTACATAATGACTGCGAGGTACGCTGTTGATTCTACGGGGATACAGATATCGTAATGTTTTACACCACTACACACAACGAAGTGGAGAAAGGTATTGTAGGCATTAGGACCTGGCCTGCTCATTCAACTCCTCTTCAAACCTCCTCTTTAAGGTTGTCACATATGACTTCTATGTCTAGTGCTACAACCTTTTATCCCATTAACTTTCTATGTTTTCAGAGAATTCAACTTAGCCATACTACCTGCTTTGTCGCATAAATAATTTGATGGTTTATTGAGTCAACCAACATGCTAAACCGAATATCGATGAACCAGTGATGAGATATACGTCTTGGTGAATTATGCGACAAAGCACATACTACCAGAAAATTTTTATAATGTATTATGATAAAGTATAGAATAGGAATGGGATTAAAACAAATTGATAGTAAAATAAAAGGATACTATAACTCCGCTGACGATGATATACTGAATGAATTTTACATACCTGTGTTATCTGAATCTATTTTCTATCGTAGGATTACGGGATTCTTTTCATCAAATATCCTCGCTGCTGCAGCTCGCGGGATTTCAAATTTCATAAAAAATGGAGGGAGAATGGAACTCGTATGTTGGGCGGCTCTTTCAGAAGAGGATATAAAAGCCATTAAGGAGGGACTCTCCGAGGAAAATGTTATCGAGAAAAAATTATCATCAGAGATAGATATTGAGAACATAGAAGATGAACTTAAGAAAGATCATTTGCGAGTCTTGGCATGGATGATAAAGAATAATTTGTTAGAAATAAAGATTGCTATTAAAACGGATTCTGCAGGAAATCTCCTACCATCTCAAGAGGGGATGTTCCATCCTAAAAGTGGTCTTTTTAGGGATTCTGAAGGAAATGAACTTTGTTTTTCTGGATCAGACAACGAATCTGTATATGGCTGGATCTACAATATAGAAGAATTTCATGTGTATAAAGGATGGAAAGAATCTGATAAAGAGCACTTCCTCCCTCAAAAAAATAATATTAATGAGTTCTGGGAAAATAGAAAAACTAACGTTAGAGTATTCTCTTTTCCAGAAGCTTTAAAAAGAAATATTATATCGGTTGCACCCCAAACTAGGGAGGAAATATTTGAAATGAATCTAGATAAAAGAGTTGCTGAAAGGTTGAAAACACTAAAAACTACAAGAGGATATTCAAAAATATTGAATGCAGATAGCCAAAATATTTTAAAACCCTATTATTATCAACAAGAAGCTATAATGGCTTGGAAAAATAATGGTTGTGTAGGATTATTATCTATGGCTACAGGAACAGGAAAGACATATACTGCTCTTTTTGCTATAGAAAATATAATAGATAAAAAACCTATTTTGATTTTAGTGCCAACAGTAGTATTGTTGGAGCAATGGATGAAAGAAATTTCAAAAATATATCCTGACGCCTTGATTTTGTCTGCTGGAGGAAAATATAAATGGAAAGCACATCTAACCAAATATATATTTGTAGCCCCTAAGATAAACAAAAAGAGGTTTATTTTAGCCACAATGAAAACCGCATCCTCAGATGATTTCATAGAATTCTTACAACAGGCCGAAGATATAGCCGTGATTGTTGACGAAGCTCATAGAGTTGGAAGCCCTACATACAGAGTTCTCTTCGACAAAATAAAATTTAGTGAAATTTTGGGTTTATCTGCTACACCAGAGAGACTTTTTGATGAAGAAGGAAACAAGTTCCTGAAATGTATTTTTGGAGACGAACCAGTTTTTAAGATCGACCTAGGAAGTAAGATAAAGATTAGTGAAGAAAGTAAACCTGTGCCTATAATTGGGACCATCTTGAGTAAATACGAATATCATTTCGAGATTGTAAAGTTGGAACCAGATGAAGAGAAAAGATGGAGAAGATATACGGAAAAAATAAATAAATTAGTAGCATTAAATAAATCTAAAAAAGATGAAAATATTTTTTCCAACAGTTCAATACAAAATTTACTTATAAAACGAGCGCGCATCCTC
>MTNG01000132.1 GCA_002011395.1 Candidatus Aciduliprofundum sp. JdFR-45 | reverse complement strand
TGCCTTCACCGCCTCTTCCCACGAGGCGCCCCTCCCTCTGCGCCTCATCTTTTCGGCGGTGACCGCCTTTCTGACCTTGACCGCGACGCCCCTCACGGGCACCTCACCGTGGGACACACGCGCCACTCCGGTCGCCACCACATTGCCGCATAGAATCACAACCTCATCGCCCCGTTTCACGTTTTCCGCCACCTCAACGACGCCGGGCGCCATGAGGTTGGAACCCTTCAGAATTGAATCGGATGCACCCTTGTCGGCTATGACATAACCGCGTTTTATGTCGTCCAGAACGAGCGATGCCCCCTCGGGAGTGAGCGACAGTTTCCAGCGACCGTCGTACCTCAAAAGCGCGAACCGCACGCCGTCAACGAAGACCTCCTCAACCCTGTCGCGTCCGGGAAGGCGGTTAAGGACGATGCAGCCCTCAACGGGTGGGACGCCGTAGCGATCTTCCAGAAGACGATTCAGAGTTGCCACATCCCATCTCAGGGCGGGCCTGACGTCGCCTGGAGGCGTCACCGGAACGCGCACGCCCTCGCCCATGCAGAGGGCGCACCTATCAGAGATCAGCGGAACGTTGCACCGGAGGCACCACCACAGCCTTACCCTTCCGAGGTAAACGGGGGGCATCCGGCGTCTATGCGGAGATGTGATATAAAACTTTTTTGCACCCTCCTCGCAGTGATGTGCACAGGCGCGGGTGCCGGCGGGACATGTGCATGGATTTGCACATTTGTAACCAAAAAGGAAAAAACTCCAAAAGATTTATAAAATATGGCGACCATTATCAACAGCAATGGACGACGACGTGGCGTTTAAGTTCAAGGTATGTCTGGTGGGGGACCCCTACGTCGGCAAAACATCTCTTATTATGCGGTACGTGTACAGCATCTTTTCAGAGGAATACCTGAAAACCATAGGAACCAACGTTTACAAAAAGAGCGTCAGCGTTGACGGAACGCGGGTGCAGATGATCATATGGGACATCATGGGCGACCACTCCTTCACAAGTCTCATAAAGGACTCATATTTCTACGGAGCCCACGGAATACTGGCCGTCTACGATGTTTCGCGCGACTTCACCAGACACAACCTGGAGAGGTGGTCCGTGCTCTCCGAGAGCGCCACCTTTGAGGGCATTCCCAAGGTGGTCCTCGGGAACAAGGTGGACCTCCTTCTCAGAAGGGACGATGCGTCCGATGGGCTGGATGACATAGCCCGTAAGATAGGTGCTGGCCACGGCGTTCTAACCAGTGCCAAGACCGGCGAGGGCGTTGAGGGCGCTTTCCAGGCGATGGCGAACCTCCTCGTTGATTATTACAAGAGGTGATATGGAGTATTCTCTCACGGTCCTCGCCGCCGCGAGCATGCTGTCGGCGTCGCCGGTGGCGGCGGCGGAATAAACCATTGTCAACGTCTTGTACGGCATCTCCATTACCTCACCCGCACCTATGAAAGCGCTCCGCGCGGCGTTGACGTCGCCTCTGAACCACGAAAGTGCGGCGGACGCCATGGCCCGGACGGGACGCACACCGGCCTCGTCTGCACATGTCTTCGCCTCTATCAGGACGGTTTCTGGATCCCNCTTCATCTCCCCCTCTATGAGCCCTTTTATGAACAGGGCCAGAGCGCGCTCCGAGAGGCCGCCGTCTCGCAGGTCGTCAAGGGCCAGGTCAATGGACTCCGCGGCCCCGGTCAGGTCGCCCGCCGATGCGAGGGCCCAGGCCAGATGTATCCGGGCGTAGGCCACCCCCTCCTTCACCCCCACCTCCGAAAATAGCCGCTCGGCCTCCCTGAATCGCTCGGCGGCCGTATCAAGGTCTCCTCTGTATAGGTGGTACTCACCCCTGTTGCCCGCAACGAGCCCGAGGCCATATATGAGTTCCTCCTCCCTGAAGGCATCTTCGGCCATCTCCATGTACCGGAGGGCCGCCTCAAACTTTCCGAGGTACAGGTAGACCGTGCTCAGATTGGACAGCATCAGAGCCATGTAGACCCTGTTTCCCAGGCGTCTGTACACATCAACCGCCCTCTCGTAATAATAGCCTGCTATGCGCAGTTCGCCCATGTTCTGATACGCGACACCGAGGTTGGCTAGGACGTTGGCCAGCCGGCCGGTGGCCCCCTGTATCTCGTAGATCTCCCTCGCGCGGAGGTGCATGTTCACCGATTCGGACAGACGCCCCATCTTGCGCAGAAGAGCGCCGAGATTCGCGTATATGCCACCCACGACGAGCATGTCGTTGAGCGACTCAGAGTGCCTGAGCGCGGTTTTCAGGCACTCCTCGGCCTCCCTGAGTTCGCCCGACGACATCAGGCACGTCCCGAGGGTGTTGTACATGTCCGTCAGAACTTCAGGGTCATCGCCAGGATACGTCTCCATGGCCCTCTTTATGTACCACAGGGCCTCAGGTAGTTTTTTCTTCATGAACAGGTAAACACCCTCGGCGTAATTGAGTACCCAGTCCTCCGCACCCCCACGCCGGAGACGCTCCAGTAGTTCCTCCATGCCTGCCCGGTCGTTCGCCCTCCGAAGCGACACTATGTACCTCATGGCCGCGCCGCTGTCAACCCTTTTCATCCTGCCAAAGCATTCCACGGCCGACCGGTAATCGCCGGCCTGCATGAACAGGGAAGCGGCCCTGTGATACAGCGATTCCGCGTTTTTACCGGCGCGCTCCGACAACTCCGCGGCCCTCCTGTAATACATGGCAGCGTGGCGCGTTCGCCCATCTCGCTCGTAGGCCCCGGCCATTTCCGTCAGGAGTTCCACGCCTTCCGTTGAGCGCGCCATGAAATAGTGATACGCTGCCCTCTCCCTCATGCCCCTGCTGAGGAAGTGCCTCGCCGCCCGGTTGTGCATCATCCCCAGAAGAGTTTCGGGGAGGAGCGAGCGGAGCGTATCCCGCAGGAGCGCATCCGAGAACACCCTCTCGTCAAAGCCCACAGAGCCGAGCCTGTCAAGCGCCTCCATCAGTGCGCGCGTCTCCACCCCCGCTATCTCTTCAATCGCCGAGGGGTCCCACTCCTCCAGCGCGAGCATGGCGGCCAGAACGACCCTCTCCCTTTCGCCGAGGTCCGCGAGTTTTATCCTGAGGAGTTCGCCAACGCTCAGCGACTCGGGGGGTATGTCCCTGTAGGCGGGGGATTCAACCCAGACGCCGTCGGGGCTCTCCCTCACTATGCCCTCATCTGCGAGGTGCCTGAGCACTTCCAGCGCCGTTCCGGGGTTGCCCCCCGACAGGTCCCTGACCCACCGGATGAATTCCTCGCCGAAGCGGTGTGGATGAGCCGTGCCGAGGACCTCGCCCAGTTCTTCCGCTTCAAGGGGTCTCAGGTCTATGACCGTTGACGGGCGCCCATTCTCTATGAGGGAGGTTATCGTCTTCTTGGCTTCCGGCCTGTCCCTGAGCGCCTCAGGGGTGAACGAGACGAGCACCACGGTCCTGGGCGGCGTGGATGAGGCGATGACCTCAAGGAGCGCAAGGCTTTCAGGGTCGCCGCGGTCCACATCGTCAAATATCACGGCGACGCCACCGTTGCCCGCAAGTTCATCAAGGATCTCCGCGAGGGCCTCCCGTATTTCCTCGCGGGAAAGGATTCCTATTCTCCTGCCAACGAGGTCCTCCAGATAGACCCCCATACCCTGGACCTCGGCCATCTGGCCGTTCCACCCTTCAAGTACCGGCGCCCACCTCTCCTCCATGAGGGAAACCGTCCTGAACGCTATCCTGTCAAGGTGGGGGTTCACATCGCCTTCCACGATGAGGCCGAGGCCGGCGTGGTCACCGAGATAAATGACCATCTTTCTGCGTCCCCCACCTATGACCCTCTTTCGCGTGGTGTCGCCCACTGCTTCGCCGGAAAATTTCATTATGGCGGACGACAGGGCGGACATAAGGTCAGCGTCGTCCACATCCATCCCGCACAGAACCAGACCGCTTTTGACGTGGAATATATAGCCGCCCAGCACCTTCGCGGCGCCCAGGTGAAATATGTGGTCCCTTCCGATGGGGCGGAGTGCCTCCTTCCACATGTAGTAGGGTTCGTATTCGCTGGCGCCTCCGCGTGCCCTGAGAACGGCATACCCACTTTTATTCAGTTCCTCGGCGGCGCGCTCCAGGAACGTCGTCTTCCCCATACCACGAGAACCGCGCACGACTACAACACCGCCGTGGTTCTCCTCAAGAAACGAGATGAACCGCCTCAGTTCGGCCTCTCTGTCCACCATCATCGCAGGTTTATGGACCGCAGGGGTATAAATCATTTTTTGCGAAGTGCCGAGGGAAAAGTTTATACCTTTCCTCGCCCGTTTATATAGGCGATGCTCAAATCATTCCTCGTCCCCGCGGTTCTCTCCGACGCCACGAGGTCTGTTCTGGAGATGAACGCCGCCGCCGAGAAGCATTTCCCCCTGCGCTCTGAATCCGTCGTTGAGCTCATGAGGGGGCGCTACGGGGACGACGTTGCGGCTGAGGTTGACATGTGCATAGAGCGCGCGGTGAAGGACGGCACAGTGTGCAGGGTCCGCGTCACAAAAAACACATACACCTGGGAGGTCATCCCGCTGGAAGGTGGCAGGGTTCTGCTCCTCATGACCCACACGGAGGAGGCCATGAAGACCGTAGAGATCATGGACCGCATAGGGGGGATCATGAACATGCTCCACGGCTACACGTGGGATGAAATCGTGGAGGAAGTAATGGGCACAATCCGTGACCTGCTGGACGCGGAGGTGTCATGTTACTACCGCGTGTCCCCCCACGGTGACCGCCTGGTGAACACCCGCGAGACCTCCCTCCCGGATTATGTGGAACTGGATGAGTCAAATCCCATAGGGTATGCCCTCCTGGAGCAGATGCCCGTGTGGAAGGCAAACGCGACCATGGGCCGCGAGAGGTTTTCCCATATGGTGGCCATTCCCGTGTACATCGGCGATGAGCCATACGGCGTGCTCGTGGGCGCGAGGCGCGAGGGGCACATAAAGAAGGACAGCATAGCCCACGCGGCGTTCCTCGGCTGCCTGCTCTCCCTCTTTGAGAGATACAACGAGAAGTACAGCGAACTGTCCCTTGTCAAAAACGCTTTTTACGAGATATCGTCCTTCGTGGTGAAGGCCCAGAGGGCCACATCGCGCGAAGAACTCCTGGACGGCCTTTACTCGGCGCTCCACAGGGTTTTCTGGATAAATAAGTTCATCGTCAGGGTCAGGGAAGGCGACGAACTGCGCATAATATACTCAAAGGGCCTATCGCCCGACTATGTGAGGCGCAACCGTGTTATAAGTTACAGGGAGGTTGCCAGGTACGAGGGGCTCCTTCGCGAAGGGCCGATAACGTTCAAGAGAGAGTACACATCAGACATAACGGCGCGGAGGATGCTCGCGGAGAGCGGTTCAAAGGTCCTGACGATATCCGGGTTCGGCGAGAGGGATAGATTGCGGGGCTACGTCGCCGTGTTCTACGACGACTCACATATGCTCCCCTACATCACCCCCTTTCTACTCGTCTCCACCGCCATTCTGTCCTTCAGCGACCTCTCCTGACACCACCCATATGTAGAGGCCCTCATAGCCGCCGAACCCCAATTTCCTCGCCCGCTGAACGGCTGCCTGAAGGTCTTCATCGCCCCCGCCGAGGACGTACACCGCCATGCCCCTCAGAATGAGGCCCTCAAGGTAATAGTAGAGCAGTCCTTTCTCGCGGAAAGAGTTTATCATCTTCTCGGCCCTGCCGTCCACGTCGCCCGAAGCGAGGGACCTCAGCAGGTTCAGCATCATATGGAGGCGGAAATCCCTCACGGAGAGCTTCATTGCATGCTCCACATCGGCCCTCATGGCCCCGGTATCCCCCTTGGCGAGGTGGCATATGGCCCTGCGTATGAGGCCCACGGCCGCCTCCTCCTGCCTCCCCCCGTGCATGGCACCCTCAATGTACCGGCTAAACTCCACCTCCGCGAGGAGGACATCTCCCCTGACGAGCGCTATGTTGCCCCTGTACAGGGACATGAGCATCTCGGCGTTCGCGATGTCCGCCTCGGAGAGAAGTTCAACGCCGTAGTCCAGAACCTCGTCGCAGTCGGGATTCCCCACGAGCGCGTATATGTACGCCTTTGCGAGGTACCCCACCCCCTCCGAGTACCTGTCGCCGAAGTACGACGCTATCTCTGTGTACTTCCCTATGTTGCTCAGCGCCAGGGATATGGAGCCGCTTTCAAGCGCCACCCTGGATAGGCGGAAATAGAGATCCCTCAGGGCGTCCATCTTTCCGAGGGACTCAAGTATCTCCTCGGCGAGGGTGAGGTAGTGTATGGCATCCTCCACCTGCCCCTCCTGAAACAGAACCTCGCTGAGGTGCATGTAGATGGTGGCCACCAGGTCAAGGCGCCCGCTCCTCTCGGCGATGCCGAGAGCGTGATTCAGATAGCCCACGCTCTCCTCCACGTTCTTCCGGGATATCGCAGCGGCGAGGTTCACCAGGCTCTCCGTGAGGGCCACCTCATCGCCCTTTTTCTCTGCCATATCGCGGGCCCGCCGGAAGTAGTCCTCCGCGTTGTCATAGTCCATGAGGGAGTGGTACATGGCCCCTATGCTGTTGTATATCTCAATCGCCCGCTCATCCTTTCCCGTCTTCAGGGCGATTTCAAGCGCTTTCCTGTAGTGCTCCACCGCCTCGGCGTAGTTCCCCTTCATCATGTACGCCTGCCCCAGCCCGGAGTATATGTCTATATCGTCCTCCGGACCCGCCAGAGCGGACGCCCTCATAAAGACGCCCATGGCCCTGTCAACGTCGCCCAGGTTCAGGTGGCACTTCGCCAGGTCTATGAGCAGGCGAGCGTCCTCCTCGCCGGCCTGCTCGGCCACCTCTCTCAGGTGAACCAGCGCCTTTCTGTAGTTCCCGAGTTTAAGATATATTCTTCCCATCTCCCTGCTTATGTAGGCGACTCTCCTGGTTTCCCCCTTTGCCCGCGCGATCTCCAGCGCCCTCTGGTAATACCACAGGGCATCCTTGAGTATGCCCTCGGCGAGCGCGCCCTCCCCCGCCTGCAGGAGGTAGTTCAGCGCCTCCCTCTGATTGCCGCCGTGGTAGTAGTGCCTCGCGATCTCGTACACGCTTCCCCCCGAGTTCTCAAGGATGTAGGCGATTTTTCTGTGTATCAGCATCCTTTTCAGCTTTGACGTCTCGTTGTAGACGACCTTCCTCATCAGCAGGTGGTGAAAGGCGTACCTTGTACCCTTCTCCCGCAGAACCCTCTTCTTAACGAGACTCTCAAGGACCTCAATGAGAGAGTCCTCGCTCAGGCCCGTTAGGGACCTGATGAGGTCAAAGTCAAACTCATCGCCGATGACGGATGCGTATTCAAGCACGTTTCTCTCAACGTCCCTCAGGGCGGAGAGGCGGTGCAGAACGATGCCCTCAACGGTGGAGGGCAGCGAGTAGTCGTCAAGGCCCGAGACGCCCGACCACCTCTTTTTGTAGTCTATGAGCCCTCTCTCCTCCATGTCCCTCAGCATCTCAACGATGAAATAGGGCACGCCCTCGGTCTGAGCGTGTATGAAGGAGCACACGTTGTCCGGAAGGACGTATCCGAGGGATGCGATGAACTCCGCTGTCTTCGTCTCCGTCAGGGGTTCCAGGCGGAAAAACGTCGTTATCCCCTCCCTCTGAAGGCGTATCACCGTCTCCGTGAGGTAGGGGGGCGCTTCCCCTGCCCTGTAGGTCGCCACGATCATGAGCGGGTGTTTGCGCGTTAGACGGGTGAGTTGATAGAGGAGCGACACGCTCCCCGTGTCCATGTCGTGGACGTCGTCCACAAGCAGAAGAACCCCGTAGAGGCGGGTGTAGTCAATTATCTTGCGCTGGAGTGCGTCAAACTTGGAGGCGTGCCTGGCCCTTTCACGGGGTATGAGGAGTTCACCCACGCCCCGTATGGACCGTGCGAGGGTTTTCTCAAACTCCTCCATCGCCTCCCTGAAGGGCTGATACGGTTCCCGAAGGCGTGTGCCGCCGCCCCTGACCGATATCGTTATCGTGTTCCCATCTCCGGCCACCAGTTCCTCCACGCCGCGGAGAACAGAGCTCTTGCCCGAGCCGAAGTCGCCCTCTATGAATATGGACGACCCCCTCCCCTCCCTCAGAGCGCTCAGATTGCCCTCTATTATGTGGAACACGTGTTCCCTTCCCACGCGGGATACCCTCATTCCGCCTCCCAACATAAGATATGGCATTCGTGGGAAATAAAACTTTGGGGGATTTTTTACACCATGCCGGCCTTCTTAAAGATTTCCATGACGAATCCCACGTGGAACGCCGTTCCCAGGGGGAGGACGCTCTCCTCTATGTCAAAGTGCGGCGAGTGGTGCGGCTTTCCCACCCCGCTTCCAAGGAAGACGAAGACGCCCGGGACCGCCTTCACGTACTCCGAGAAGTCCTCACCGCCCATGGTGGGCTTCGCCTCCACAGCGGTTGAAACGCGGGATGCCACCTCGCGCGCGATGGCGGTGAGGGAGGGGTCGTTAACAGTCGCATCGTTGAGTTCCCGTATCTCCACCTCCGCCTCGCAGCCCATGGACCGGGCGAGGGAACAGAGGTTTCTGAGGGCATCCGCAATCCTCCTTCTGTCCTCGCCGTGGAGCGTTCTGATGGTGCCCCTCAGAACAACCTCGTTGGGTATTATGTTGAATGCGGTGCCACCCCTGACATAGCAGATGGACATGACGGCCGGGTGCACCGGGCTGATGATTCTCCCGATTAGGGAGTGGGCGGCCACGACGAAGTGAGACGCGGCGAGTATTGGGTCCGACGTCCGGTGGGGCGATGCGGCGTGTCCGCCCTCGG
>MTNG01000081.1 GCA_002011395.1 Candidatus Aciduliprofundum sp. JdFR-45 | reverse complement strand
CACGGGCGTGGAGGAACTCGGGAGAAAACAGGGAGCAATCGGTCATCTCTCAAAGGGCATTCTTGACAGGGAGGGGCTGACGGAGCAGGCCGTGCTGATGGCGCTCATACCCAGAGTGAACGCAGAGGAGTATTCAATAGAGCAGTTCTATCGCTCTTATGATTTCCCCTGATGTGACAGGGCCGTCAACGCTGGCACCGCTCGCCTTTCTGTGACCCCCTCCTCCGAACAAGAGGGCAAGTTTTCTTACATCCACATCGCCCGCCGTGCGGAACTCAAGTTTGGTTGACACTGTGCCATCCCGACGGGGTTTTGTGTACATCACAACGAGTATGTCGGGCAGACAGCCTGCACTTTTAAGTTTGTTGAACACCGCATACACCGGCAACCTATCTTCCGTTTCCACGACGGTCACTTCCAGCCCCCTGACATGGAACGTGCGCGCCCTGTCTATGGCTTTACTCACAGCAGCCGCAAGCCATTTGAGATATTCCATCACGCCTTCGGTGTACCTCTCCAGGAGGGCAGAAATGCCCTCGGTGGCAAGTGTAAACGTCGCTTCCGTGAGTGCCCTTTCAAGGTCCTTTCCATGGAACTTCCACCTGACATATCCTATAACATCTCGTAGACGTGATGCCATATCCTCTCTGACATCGTTCACATCTATCTGGTCCGCGATTCTCACGAGGGCGTCCTCCACGCCGAGGTATCGCGCGACGACGCGTGCGCAGGAGGGCGATTCTGGGTCCAGAACGATTTCCACATTCTCACGCCTTTCGTCAATTTCCCCTCCCTCGTGGTGGTCTATCCACACGGCCCTGTCGTAGACGGACGCGGCGCGGACGGCGTACCGCGAGGGGGTTATGTCCATAATGTAGATTTCCTCGAGGGAGAGGCGCCCCATCGCGCTTCTCAGTATGGCATCTTTTACACTCACGGCGCTTGCGAACCGAAGTTTCCATCCGTCGCCTCCGATATGCTTTATTAGAATGGCCGCGGAAATTACGCCGTCCGCGTCCCAGTGCGCTATCAGCGTCCTCATCTCGCCATCAGCGCCCTTATCCTGTCTCCACAGTTCTCCGCGTGGTCCGCGATGTCCCCGAGGAGCATAACGAGTTTCAGCAGGTGCAGAAGTTCCCCCGGAGACAGTTCGTCCTCCATCTTAAATATCTTCTCCGACAATCGCTTCTCCAGCACGTCGCTCTCGCTCTCAATCGCGTGAAGGCGGTGGATGTACTTCTTCGTCTCCTCCCTCTCCGGGGTGGAGAACGACGATTCTATGAGGTCGCGGAGTTTTCCGACAACGCGCTCGTACTCCTCCACGGCCTCCATGACCTTGTCTATGAGCGCCCTTATGTCGTCGCGGAACTCCTCCCTCACCGGTTTGCAGCGCATGTCCATCCATTCCAGGACGTCCTGTATGCTGTCTATCACCTTGTCCTGTTCGCTGAGGAGCATCAGGAATATGCCCCTGTCCACGGGCATAAACACGCTGCGGGGCAGGTGGTTTCTTATGTTACCCTTTATCCTGTCCGCCTCGCTCTCCAGTTCGTCCACCCTCTTCCTCGCCTCGTTCAGGACGTCAAAGTCCCCTCTGAGATATGCGTTGCACCCGTCCCTCATCACGGCCAGGGCCTCTTTTATCTTTCCGGCGTGGTCAAGGAGCAGGTCAAACGGCGACCGCCTCACCGTCTTGGCGACGGGTATCCTCATGTATCCGCACATTTCACATCACCTCATAATAGGGCGGAGAGCAATAAATATATTCCGCCCGCCGTGAGAGCCGCCACGGGTATGGTGAAGGCCCACGAGAGTACGATCTTCTTCACCACGGAGAGGTCCACGGCCTCCAGGCCGCGGGCCAGCCCCACGCCTATTATGGCGCCTACGACCGTGTGCGTGGTAGATATGGGCATACCGAGTTTGGAGGCGATGAGCACCGTGGTGGCTGCGCCGAAATCCACCGAGAAACCCCTCGTGTTCGTCAGTTTTGTTATCTTGAACCCAACGGTCTTTATCACCTTGTACCCCCACGTGGCGATGCCCACAACGATGCCCATGGCGCCGAGAGCCAGGATCCAGCCGGGTATGGTGACGGTGGCCCCCACGCTCCCCTCCAGCGCGTAGTTTATCACTACTGCCATGGGTCCAACGGCGTTCGCCACGTCGTTGGCTCCGTGGGCGAACGCTATGTAGCAGGAGGTTATGATCTGGAGTTTCCTGAACATGCCCTCTATGGATTCCAGATAGTTCTCATGCTCCACGACGCCGAGTTTCCTCCTTATAACGATGTACCCCGCAGCGGCACCCATTATAAACGCCACGATTGCGTACATAAACGCGCCCAGAACGTCGTCCTTGCTCCCCAGAACCATGGTTCCCAGATTCGTCTTCAGAAGGAGCGATAACGCAATTATGAAGAAGGTCGCCCCTATGAGCGCAGGACCGTACATCCTGGTCCGCTTTATCGGCTCATCCGAATCAAATATCACCCGCACTATGCCCCTGAAAACCAGGTATGCGATGAGTGCGCCCACTATGGGTGAGAGGATCCATGAGAGCATAACCTTTCCCAGCGTGGCCCAGCTGACGGCATCAACGCCCCTTATCATGTAGACCACAAGCCCGAACCCCCAGAGACCGCCCACTATGGAGTGAGTGGTGCTAACCGGGAGTTCCTTCCACGTGCTTATCGTGACCCATATACAGGCGCCTATCAGCGCGGCCAGCGCCCCTATCGCGATGGTGTGGGGGTCCAGAAGGGCCGGGTCCACGATTTTCTTTCGCATGGTGTCCGAGACGTGGGTGCCGACGAAATACGCGCCGGCGAACTCCAGAATGGCGCCCAGCACGATTATCTGCCTGTACGAGAGCGCCTTCGCCCCAACCGCCGTGGACATGGAGTTCGCAAAGTCGTTGGCGCCGACGTTCCACGCCATGTACAGGCCGAAGATGAGGCCCAGTATCAGGAGTATTTCAATCATCGGACCACCGGAGGGGCATCGGCGGGGNGGNTTTAGTTTTTTTCTTCCTATAATCTATATGCCTCTATAGTCACTATACACGGCATCCGCGCCACAGGGATATTATTTCCTCCAGCTCCTCACGGGGATACGCCGTGTCTTCGGGGGGCTCTGCAAACAGGGCGGCCCTCATCTCGCCGCGCCCCATATGGATGAGCGGTGCCTGAAACACGAGCGTTTCCCCGTCCAGCCGTCCGAGGGGTGTGAGCGCTCCTATCTCAGCCCCCGCCTCCTCCATGCATTCGCGTCTGAGCGCCTCCTCCGGCGTCTCTCCCTCCTCCACCTTCCCGCCGGGAAGTTCCCATCCGTCTTTGACGGGGTTGTAAACCATGAGAAACTCGCCGTCTCGCGTTATGAGCCCGACAACGTTCATTTCGGAACACCGTAGAGTTCGTCCTCTATCCTAACAACGCGTATCTCTTCCTCCCCGGAGAAGCCGGGAGGTCTTCGTATAGTCACTGTCTCGTAGGTGCGCGGGTCCAGAACCTGAACCTCTCTGTCCGTGTATGAGACGACGACCGCGCTCTCCACATCCTCCCTCGTGGCGAGGAGTTTCATCTCCCTGCCGAAGTCCGTCCTCTTGACCTGGCACGTTCTACCATCCACGGCGTTTATGAGCTTGACCCACTTCCCCCCGGTCCTCATCACCATATAGATGCCGTCTCTGAACCTCACGAAGTCCCCCTCGCGGTAGGGCGGCAGACGCACGGAGTACGTGACCCTGTACACGTCCTGACCGTCCCTCCGTCCGCCTATCTGCGGGCTCTCGCCCACGTCTGCACCGTACTTCTCCCCCAGATAACGCGCTATCTTCTTCGCCTCGTGCTTGTCGCTGAGGTAGAAATCCCAGCCCCCGTGCATCTCCCCGTCCTTCGTTATGAAGAATTTGCGGTTGCCCTCGCGTATGCGCGCGGCGAGGTCGTACACCTCGCGCTTTATATCCTCCAGTTCTCCCTCCCTGAAAGAGCCCTCGGCCCTCAACTGCAGTATCGCCTCAAAGTAGTTTCCGAAGTACCGGGAGCACGTGGGACACGCCTCCGATTTCAGGCGAAGGGTGGAGTGGAGTTCGGATGTTATCCGTACGCCGCGGTACATGCCCGTGGCGACGACTGTGACGGGGAAGACCCTCCTCTCCTCCCTGCCCAGCGTGACCTCTATTTCCAGCTTATCAAGTGTGCAGGAGACCTCCACGTGGCGCCTCACGAACGACTCCAGGTGCGCCATCAGATCATCCACGGGGAGCCATGCCCTCCTCTCCCTCACGGCGCCGCAGTGGGGGCAGACCGTTATGTCCATGTGGGGGTCCACGCGGAATGGGGCTACCCTCTCACGGAGGCATTCCTCACAGAGGCCGTCTGCGACCGCCTCTCTCCCGCCGCACACTATGCACTTCATATCCTTTCTGTCCTAAATGGGCGTGGTATTAAAACTTTGCCCGGCATGGATGGTCTTAAGTTGACATTCTTTTTATTATACCCTCCAATTATGGCTGGAAGAACATCATACGCGTTCCGTGTTCCCTGCGTGTTTCCCTCAGTGAGGATACTATATCAGCAGGGTCTTCTATGACCTCTATACTGAAATGATGCTTCCCGCTCATCTCCTTAAGGACTTGGTGGAGCGCTCCGTGGTAAGGGCCGTAATAGAAGTTGTCGTAAGTGACGATATCAATCCATTTCGCCCCCGGTTTCGTGGTTATTATTACCTTCCTTATATCCCCCCACCCGTAGCACCTCCTCTCAAACATGCTCCTCATGCAGAAGCGGTTCTCATCGTATTCAAATACACGGAAGCCGTAGTTGAGGAAAGTTAATATTGAAATTATTACTGCTAGTAGGACACATATGCTAGCCAGATCACCGCTCAACGCCTGCTCCACCATATAGTAGAAACTGAGCAACTGCCTGATGTAACAACTCACTATATCGTTGCACTCTCCGAGTTTGACGAAGAGAGGATACTGTAGGAGAGCATACGGCAGATTCAGCACGAAGAACAGTATCAGACCGATGAGATCCAAGGACAGGTGAACTCTGATCTTTTTCATGTGTGGACCTCCGTTTGCGATTATTTCGGGGGCGTGTTCCCTATGCGAATTATTATTCCTGTGGGTTCAGAGTATACGGAGGTGAATTCTTTCACACATCCAATGACAAATCACCCCCGCCATCCACCATATAACCTTCCACACGCTCCGCTTATAAAATCTTTTCCGAAGCGGATTCTGCCCGCGCTCGGGGACATTCCCGGTCCATATAAAACCAGCGGCCCCGGGCAAAAAACGTTATATCCGTAGTCCAACATCTCACCGTGAATGAGGATCGCCTGCGGAGTGTGCTCCATAGGCCTCGGCCACGCCACGCGCACCCTTCCCATAATCAGATGGCTGCTGGACGAGGGACACGAGGTGGATATCATATCCCACGGCCGTGCCCTGGAACTTCTGAAACGCGAACTGGAGGAGCACGGGAAAAACGTGGGCTTTGTGGACCTGCCGGATTACCCCCTCAGGTATCCCGAGCACAGGGAAGAATTCTTCCCCAGAGTGGTTCTGGGATTGCCCCGCATGGCATCCTCACTCATAGAAGAGCACAGAAGATACCTCGCCCTCCACAGGAAAAATCATTATCGGCTGGTCCTCTCGGACAACAGGTACGGCGTTTTTGAGGCGCACACACCCTCCTTCCTCATAACACATCAACTGCGGATACTCAACCCGTGGCGCGTACGCCTTCTGGAGGAACTCACGCAGGTCTACACGGCGTTCATAGCCAAGTACTTCACGGGCGTTCTGGTTCCCGATTTTGAAGAGCGGGGGATGACGGGCATAATGTCCCACGACCTGCGGTTCGTGCCGCGGGATAAGGTATTCTACATAGGCCCCATAACCTCCCTCAGGAGGAGGGACGTGGCAGAGGATGTGGACCTCTTCATAACCATATCCGGCCCCGAACCCCAGAGGACCATCTTTGAGAGAATGGTTCTGTCCCAGCTGGACGACCTTGACGGGCTGAATTACTACGTCTCCCTCGGCGTTCCCGGCGGGAGAGGAGATGGGGAGAGGGTGCTTTCCTACCTCTCAACGGAGGAGAGGGAGACCCTCATGAGCAGGAGCAGGGTCGTGCTCTCCCGCTCCGGCTACTCCACGGTGATGGATCTCTTCTTCCTCGGGAAGAGGGCTTTCCTCGTGCCGACGCCCGGGCAGCCGGAGCAGGAGTACATAGCACACGTACTGGACAGGAGAGGGTGGGCCCACACCCAGGACCAGGAGCATCTCCGCCTGCGCGAGGGATACGAAACGGCTTTAAGAACCCATGGCTTTCCCCGACATGGGTGGACCATGGAGGACACCATTCAACGCGTCAAGGAAATAGTAGGTGAGCACCTTGAATAGGGGGAGAGCGCTGCTGGTGGCGTCTATCGTGATAAGCATTCTTTCCATAGGTATAATATACTATCTGTCAGGCATGACCCCGTCGCTCTCCGCCATAACGTCCATAGACCCGCTGTACCTTCTGCTCGCCCTCGCACTGCACCTCTGCTTTCTCCTGCTATGGGCCCTTCGCATAAAGATACTCTCGGCGGTGACCGGGTACAGCGTTTCGCTTCCCCGCGCGTTCAAGATTGTGCTCGTGGGCGCCTTCGTGGCCGCCATCACCCCCTCCAACATAGGCGGGGAGCCAGTCAGAATAAAGATGCTGAAAGACACCGACGAGGAGATCACGGGTGGCGAGGCCACCGCCATAACGCTTACCGAGAGAATAATAGACCTCATCGTCTTCCTCGTGGCCGCTCCCCTCTTGATGCTGGTCACGGGGCTATCCGTCACCAACCCTATCCTGGTGAAATTCCTTTTCATATCGCTCGGCTGTATGGTTGTGGGCATATTCCTCTTCGCGGTGTTCTCCGTCAGGAGAGACCTGCTGGAGAGGGCTGTGGAGCGTCTCCGCGCCCCTCTGAAAAGACTCCTGAAGGACGAGGAAAGGGTCAGCGAACTGAGCGAGCGCCTCATAAGGAACATCGGGTCTTACAGCGATGCCGTGGTGCAGATGTTCACCACGCGCAGAAAGGTGCTGCTCGCATCGCTCCTGCCCACAGTTCTGATGTGGTTATGCGATATGCTCATCCCGTACGTCCTGTTCCTCGGCTACGGATACAGCGTGGACCCCGTTATGGTCATCACAACACAGGTTCTAATCGTGATACTGACGCTCGTCCCAATAACTCCGGGAGGCAGCGGCATAGCGGAGTTCGTCTTCTACGGATTCTTCTCTTCTTCCGTTCCCCCCGGTGTGCTTCCGAACGTCATACTCCTGTGGAGGGGGATTGTGTTCTACCTCAACCTGGTGGTGGGTGGCATGGCGTCCATCAGAACGGTCATGGAGGGGGAGGAGAGATGAAGATAAGGGGCGAGCGATACCTCATAGGGCTGAGGAGGTTCCTCTTCCGCGCCCCATCCCCCTGGCTCACCGTCAGCACGACCGTTGCCGTGACCCTCGTCCTCGTGTACCTCATATCCGGGACGGGGGGCGTGGTTTTCATAGGCATGGCCTACGCCATAGTCAACGCGGTGGATTTCCTCTGGGTCCACATCTCCCGCGAGTACTTTCCCCTGAGGAGGATCATCCTCCTGAACTCCGTGAACGCGGTGCTCACATGCGGTTATGCCATGGCGTTCCGCCTCCTATCCCTCCCCGTCTACCTCCCGCTTGCCATCTCTCACTGGAGTTTTCTGAGAACTCTTACGTATGCCACATTCCTCCCCAGGAGGGGGTGGCTCCTGGCGTTCCTCCCCGTGCCGCTGCTCCTGCCGGTTCTGTATGTCCTGAACGTCGGGATGCTGTGGGCCTACGCCCTTATGGGCACGTCCATGCTCGCTCTCGGCCTCGCAACTCTCCGTATCGGGGAGAGGACAGTTCTTAAGGGGCTGGGCGTATCCCCTCGCGAGTTCATACGGGACTTCGTGAATCACCTATCCCGCCAGGACGACGAGACCGCGGAGAAACTGGACTCATTCTTCGCGAACATGTACAGGGAGGAGGAGCGGGAGATATACGCCCTGTGGAGCGATGACTTCGTGGTCATATTCCCCTACGTGCACCCGGGTCCCTTCGGGAGAATCGGCAGCAGCGACATCGTCCGCAGGGCAGAGGAAGTCCTTGGAAAAAGGGCGCTCGTCTTTCACACGGCCACCTGCCACGACGACAACACGACCACGGAGGGATTGAAGACTCTACTGCGCTCGCTTCTAAACGCGGAGGGCGCTGAGATATCACGCATCTCCAGGCCCGTGCGTCTGCGGGCGGGCGGCGTGGAGGTTCTCTATCAGAGGTGGGGGCCTGCCCACCTCTATGCGCTCATACCACACAGGGGCTCATTTGACGATGTGAGGCACTCCGTTTACAGGCGACTCAGAAATAGGGTTGAAAACGCTGTCCTGATAGACGCGCACAATTCCTTCGGCACGCATGCGGAGGTTCTGGATGATGTTGACCTCCCTCCACCGCCGGGGGTTGAAACCGCGGATGACTGGCGAGTGGGCTGCGGAGAGACGGCTGTGGACCACCCCTCCATGGGCGATGGAGGCGTACGCGCGCTCGCGGTGGAGGTGAACGGTTTCAGATTCGCCTACGTGCTCCTGGACGGCAACAACGTGCTGGAGGAGGTGCGGAGGAGAATCAAAGACGCTGTCTCCGACTTGGTGGACGACGCGGAGGTGTTCTCCACGGACAACCACACGGTGAACGTCAGCATGGTGGACGTGAACCCCGTTGGGGCGGGGGGTGGCGAGGACGCCATCGTCGCGGCGGCGCGCGAGGCGGTGAAAGAGGCCCTTGAGAATCTGCGCAGAAGGGAAATGCGGTTTGTGAAATCTTCCGCCCGCGTACCCCTCGGCGGCGACGGCTTCCTGGAGAAACTGGAAAT
>MTNG01000038.1 GCA_002011395.1 Candidatus Aciduliprofundum sp. JdFR-45 | reverse complement strand
GGGAGTCAGGCGGAACAGGGGTTTGGATTTATCTGTGTTCAGCGGCGACTATGAGATTATGAGATACAGATATGATACAGGTGCAACGTATATGACTCGCAGGGGTTGCGAACTGCTTCTGAGAGAGGGCCTTTACACCGTAGAGATACACGATTTTCCTATGCGCGGTGATCTGTTCGTTGGAGGCATCCGCGATGCATCTCCTGAAATCAGGCCCGGAGACGACGTGGTCCTCCACTCTGAAGGGCGTCTGAAGGGCTTCGGTCGTTCCCTTCTGGCCGGACACGAGATGGTGCGCCTCCGGCGGGGGATGGCGGTGAAGGTGAGAAAGAGGTTTTAAATTCGCATAGTTCTCTAAATAAATTCCCGCAGGGTAAGGTATATATAGAGTTAGGCGTATTTCTTTACGGTGTTCGCGTGCCTGTTGAACGGGGTGGTAAAATGGATGTGAAGAGATGGTTCAGACACATGGCCGTTGTAGTGGTGCTTCTCATGGTACTGTCACCGATAGCGTCCTTTTCTCTGACAGGAGACAATTTGAGGGCTCCGGTGAGCCACATAAATCCCCCTGCCACGCGTGGAGGGACTCTGGTCATACATGGGGTGTTTGAAATAAACGAGACGACGATAGACCCAATAACAGGGGAGCGCGGTAAATACGGGATTGATGCCAACCTTTCTGTGGCGCAGGACGGCGAACTGCGCGTGGTCAACGCACAGATATACTTCCTTCAGGACGTAAACAACAGGTACTGGATGTCCGTCAAGGGTAAGTTGTATATGGATAACGCCTCCATAACCATCTCTCAGGATCTCCTGCATCCTTATCTGGGCTTCAACATATCGTTTGATGGCACCATCCCCGGTGCATATGTGAGAATAAACAACACGCGTATATCCTATGCGGGATGGTTCAACGTGTCCAACTACCGCGAATCCGATGGGGACCTCTTCTCTCTGGAGAATACCACCTTCACCGCTCTCAGCACCACGGACGACCTCTTTGACGACGGCCCCACTCCGTTTTTCAATTCAAGCGATATACGCCTGATAAACGTCAGGTTTGAGAGCCTATTTGAGCACGCACCTATAAATAATGTGTTTATAGGAAATGCACCAAGCACGAACCCTGCCCTGCCCATAACGGTTCTCAACACATCCACGGTAACGACAGTGGCCGATACGTACGACATATCATCAATTGCGCTCACATCTGATCTGGTTATATCTCAGATAGATGTGACCGTAACATATACACCTGGTCTTCTATATGACGGAACTTCAAACATCGTGACATATGTCAAGGGGGTAGAAATGGCTAATGATACCCTTATAAATGGCACAGGCACACAGACGTACACTGTGAGTATCCCTCTGAACACATCCGGTTCAAATGTCCTGCGCCTGGGCGACCTTGCCACCGCGGGCAACGTTGAAATTAGGGTCACCCCACCAACCCAGGGGAATGTGACCATAGAGACTGTGTCCCTTGATCTCTACACATCAGACACCTACGGATATTACGGCAGAGACAGATTCAACATCACCTCTTACAACTGCAATATAACGGGTTACAACGTTTTCATGAACGTGGATTACAGAAATCTGACCTCCCCTGCCGATGAGGGTTATCACAACGTCTTCGCGGTTTACGGTGGCTCAATTGTTCGCATAGTGAACCTCACAGCAAATATGACCGAAGTTCCCGCAGACACAGACACTCAGAGGGACCCCCCTGTGGTGGTCAAGGACGCCAGCAGCGCTGTGTACATATACAGGCACACCGTGTTCAGGGTCTCAAATCCTGCTGGAGATCCCGTTGATGGTGTTGTGATAAACGTTACCAATACGCTTTCAACGTCGTATGATACGGAGAACTACAGGATATGGCAGTTTGTCAGGGAAATAGGCGGTCAGTTTTCAGAGGTGAGCGTAAACGGTGTGGCGGTGATGCCGCTTCTGTCTGATATTTTAACTCTATCTGAATATCCCAACTCTCTGTATGTGGGCAACTACTACTACACGGCCACGGATCCTGTCACGGGCTCCCTTATGACGGATGCCACGGTGACGCTGCCCTATTTCCCCCTGCTGTCCGATGAGTACGGGACCAAGTACGTTGATGTTTCCGTGGATGTCCTCAACATAAGCGTTAACTCGGTTGCGGTGAGCGAACCCGTGGTTAGGGGCAGCACGACGACCATCACCGTTAACATATCCGTTTATTACCTTGATGCCACGAACGCCACCCTGTACATAAACCTGACTGACGGGGCCACGACGTGGAACATAGCCACACTCACGTCTCAGTACTATGGCATAGGGACGCACTCAGTCACAGTCAACTGGAATGTCCCCTCCGCTCAGGCCTACGGTAACTACACCATTACGGCTGAGGTTTACAACTACTACAACGGCGTTAAAACCCTGGAGGTCAACTACACGGACAACACCGCCTCCACGTCCGTCAGGATATATCCGGATGTCGATCTGACCGGCTCCCTCTCGCTTTCGGGTGGTATAGGCGGAAAATTCGTGGTCGGCGAACCAGTTATAATATACTCCAACGTGACTAATCTGGGTTCAGAGAGCGCAGCGGGCGTGAAGATGACTCTGGTCATAGAGTTCGGCACGACAGAGGTTTACAGAAACACTACCTCCGTCACAGTCGCCGGCAATAGTGATTATATCTGGGAAAACAGATACTCGCCGACATCGGAGGGCACATATACGGTGGTTCTCACGGTGGAGTACTACTGGGATTATGACCACGGTAACAACAATGCCACTATGAATTTCATAACGGGAACGGCCCCCAACCTCAAGGTCACAAGCATAAACGCGGATACCAGCATCTTCAGACACACAAATGTTACCGTGACGGCCACAATTTACTCCGAGGAGTACACAATATCCGATGTGGACGTGCATCTGTATGTGAGGCCCGTGGGTACAACTTCATACGGCACACTCGTGGACTCCACCACGGTCACGCTTCCATCGGATACGGAGGTGGAGGTCGCACTCACCTGGACCGATACCCAGAACTACGACCCCGGCAGTTACGAATTCGTGGTGGTGGTAGACCCGAACAACGAATATGCCGAGTCGTCCGAGACGGACAACGTTATGGTTCAGACATTCCTTCTGCATTATGCAATTGACTACTACGTGGAGAGCGTGTACTATGAGGTGCAGGGAGACCTTGATAAGACGACGAGCGCCATGCAGGTTGAGATAATGGTGGACGTGGGCGTCTCGGGGGCCGATGCCGGCATAGCGCCGGAGGTATACGTCACGATAGAGGATGCGAACCTTGACACGACGCTCTACGGGGCCACGACGGAAAATCACACGCTCACGGTTACCCTGACGCTCTCCTACACCAGCGTCAATGTGCTGAGGATAACGGTTGATTCAAAGAACGATTACGTGGAGTTGAACGAGAACAACAACACGGAGGAGGTCACCATAAGTTACCCCGTCTTCATAGCGGAGGTGTATCCCCTCGGCACGCTTCAGATAATCAACGGGGAGACGGGCGAAATTGTGGTCACCATAACGGAACTCAGGTACATGGACGCACACAACGTGAACGTCGTTCTGGAGATATCCGGCCTTTCCCCCATGACATATCACCTCGGCAATATGAGCACGGGGCAATCCGCTGAGATCACGTTCACCGTGGACTCTGCGGTGCTGGCTCCGTTCCTGAACGGGGCGAACTCGGTTGACTTCTCGTACAGAGTCTACATAACATGCGACGAACTGGGCAACAACAGGTACATCCTCAGGAGCGACGGCACTATACGCCTAATAGAGCGCCCCGATGTGGAGGTTCAGAACGCCATGGTCGTTGAGAGCGATGGGACGGCGAATGACAGCAAGGTGGCGCAGAACGTGCCCGTGGTCATATCCTTTGACATAGCAAATACGGGCGGTTACACGACGGGTGCAAACGTTACATATCTGGTAATCGTAACCCTGGATGGCGATGAGGTTGCACGCTTCACCGGGAGCGTGGAGCCCATATCTCCGGGTGGAAGTGTTCACGTTGAAGAGGATTTCACGCCCACTCAGATCGGCATATACTTCATCAACATCTCGCTTGACGTTGACAATGCAATAGCAGAGAAATCGGAAGATAACAACGAGGCGAATATGACGCTGACCGTCCATCTGCCGACCGTCTCCGTTAGGGTGACCGTCCTGAACCCGCAGATAACGCTGGACGACTCCGTTCAGATCCTGATCTCAGCGACGAACGATAATGCCACTGCGGCGCGCTCACGCAACGTGGGCATGGGAGGATATCCCTTAACGGTCTACATATATGCGAACAACGAGGTTATGGACCAGAGGACGGTCACCACTGGAAGCGACGGGACCGTCACCATAACTTACAAGCCCACGACAGCGGGCGCCAACTACAGGATTGAGGTGCACTACGAGGACTACCGCGGTTCGGAGGTAACGGAGGTAGAGAACTTCGTGACTGTCAATCCCAAGCCCCAGGAAATTGACTGGCTGTTTGTGATAACCATAGCCGCCATCGCTGTTGTCGGTGCCATAATGGGTCTCCTTCTCATAACCAGCAGAGGCGCTGTGGAGAAGTATGCCGTCTGCGGTTCCTGCAACGCCATAGTGCCCATAGACGCCCCCAAGTGCCCGAAGTGCGGTGCCGTGTTTGAGAAGGAGAAGGCGAAGTGCAGCGTCTGCGGCGCATGGATAAACATAGATGCCGCTTACTGTCCGGAGTGCGGTACGATATTCATAACCAAGGAGGAAGAGGAGTACGACTACCTGACCAAGATGAAGGAGGCCTACAAGAAGTTCCTGGAGAAGTACATCGTGGAGGCCAAGAGGGACCTCGGCGAGAACTACACCGAGGAGGACTTCATCAAGTGGTGGCAGACGCATCCGGAGTACATCTCCTTCGAGGAGTGGCTCAAGCAGGAGGAGCGCAAGCGCAGAGAGGTTAAGATCTGCCCGTCCTGCGGCGCGGTAAACGCGAGGGATGCCATGGTATGCGTCTCCTGCGGCACGGACCTCCGGAGCATAGTGCCGGTGGTTAGAGAGGAGGAGGCCCCCGCAGAGGAGGAAGAGGAAGCGGCGGAAGAGGAGGAGAAGCCGCCCGAGGAGGAAGAAGCCGCCGGGGCTGAGGAAGCCGCTGCCCCTCCGACTGCAGAGGAAACGAAGCCGGCCACGGAGGGCGAGGAGAAGCCAGCCGAGGAGGCCGAAGAAGCAAAACCGGAGGAGAAGCCCGCAGAAGAGACAGCACCTCCTCCCGCGGAGGAGGCCAGACCAGAGGAGGAAGCACCGCCAGCTGAGGAGAAACCGGAAGAGAAGCCTGAAGAAGAGAAACCTGAAGAAGAGAAGCCCCCGGAGGAGAAGAAGAGACCCAGACGCGTGCAGAAGAAGATAGTGAAGAAAGTGGTGAAAATAAAGAAGTGAAGCCCTATCAGGGCTTTTCAATTTTTAATTTTTTTAAATTTCCTTGCCCAGAGTTTCCTTTACCCTCTCCATGACCATTTCGGGGTTCTTGTAATACGCCGAAACGATTCTCGCCACGTCTCTGTAGTAGTTCACGCCGATCTTCTCCATGTACTCCAGTATCATCTCCCTTCTGCGGACCTCCAGTTCCATCCTCCTCTGGGACCACGCTTTTATGGTCATTATTTTATCGTAGACGTAGCTGTGCCCGCTGTAGTTGAAGGTGTCGTCGGCGGGGTTCCACGTGTACGCCTTGTTCGTTATGAGTTCGCCCGTTTCGGGGTCCACAGAGACGATCTCGGTTATCTCCTTAACCCTCCTGGTGAGTTTGTTCCCGACCTTCACCTGCGCCTGGAGGAGCACCATGTCCAGGGCGGTTATGAGCGCCCTCGGCAGGTTTATGGGGTCGTTCTCAAGCCTCCTGACCATGGCCTCCACGGTGTCGGCGTGGAACGTGGTGTAGCACGTCTTTCCCGTTGCCATCGCCTGAAAGACCGTGTAGGCCTCGGGCCCTCTAACCTCTCCGACCATTATGTATTGAGGTCTCTGCCTCAGCGCAGCCGCGAGGAGGTCAAACATGTCTATCTCCCCGGGCTTCTTGCCGGTTATGGGATTCGGCTCTCCGAAACCCTCGCGCGTCAGGGAAGGTATCCAGTTGTCGTGTGGCAGGTTAAGCTCTCTAGTGTCCTCTATGCTCACTATCTTCATCTGCGGGGGTATAAACAGGAGTATGGCGTTGAGCGTTGTCGTCTTTCCGCTTGCGGTGCCTCCGCACACGATCAAACTCATGCCGTTCTCCACGCCCAGCCAGAGGTACGCCATGATCTCGCGGGACATGGTCTTGAACCGGATCAGGTCCAGCGGTGTGAACGGGTTGGGCTTGAAACGGCGTATGGTGAACGACGACCCCCTCTTGGTTACGTGCTTCCCGAGGGTCGCCTGCAACCTGGAGCCGTCGGGCATGGTGGCGTCCACCATGGGCATGGCCACGGAGATGTGACGCCCGGTTCTCTGGACGATCCAGACGACGAAGGCATCCAGTTCGTGCTCCTTCTCAAACTTGAGGTTGGAGCGGATGGACCCAAAGCGCCTGTGGTATATGTAAATCGGTATGTTCACTCCGTCGCAGGAGATGTCCTCCACCTCGGGATCTATCATTGGTACCTGTATCTGCCCGTAGCCGATGAAGTCCCTGTATATGTAATACCTGATTCTCTCGTATGAAATCGGCTTTGGTATTATCCCTATTTCCTTTAATATGCTGTCCATGAGTTCAAAGAGCCTCTTCTTGCGCGCCTCGTTTGATTCAAATTCCTCCATCTCAAAGGCGTCTATCAACTTCTTCTTGAGTATGCTGACCAGGCTTTCCTCCTCCTCGTCAAGGGGCGGTTCAATGATCTCGTAGAGGTACTCGTTCGTGGAGCTGTCGTGGAGTATTCTGACGTAGCTGTAGGGCGGCTCCACCTTGTCTATCCTGACCTCCGTTATGTGCGGGTCCGTTATTGGGGGTATAGGTGTTATTTCGCCCTCAATCTCCTCCGTGAGTTCCACCTCGTTTATGAGGGGTTTGACCTTGAGGTTCTTTTTGAGTATTATGGGCCTGAACAGGTTGGCGTACTTCACCATCCAGCCGACCTTTGCCTCCTCCACGGGGGTTACGCCCTCAGCGACCTGGACATCTCCGTTCTCTTCCATTACCACCACCTCACACCGCGTTGGCCATGCGCAGCAGCACGTAGCCAGCCACGACCAGCCCGCCGGCGAAAAGCGTGCCCGTCTGAAGCCGTCCGTCCTTCATCACGCCGGCCATGATCCCATCGCCCACCCCATGTATGAGGGCGCCGACGATGAGCAGGAACTGTATGGTGGGTATGAGTTCCACATTTATACCGAAGGACAGCGAGGCGCTCGCCCCGGCCGTTTCCAGCGCGGAGCCGAATGCCTGACCCATTTCCATCATGCGCGGGAAGAAGTTCGTGTTCAGTATTATTATGGTGATGACGAAAACGAAGTACGCTATCACGAGCACGATCGTGTAGGAACTCATCTGGATCTCCTTCTCCTTCTGCATGTTCTGAACCTCTTTCGCCGCGCGGGAGACCATGTGAAGAACGTCCGAGACGTTGCCGCCCGCCTCGTTCGCCTTCTGTATTATGGACACCATTCTCACGACGAGCGGCGTGCCCACGCGCTCTTTGAACATCTCCAGTGCCTGATTGACGGGCACACCCCACGATATCTGCGCGGCCATTTTCTTGATCTCCGCCGACAGAACGCCATATCTGCCTCCCGACGCCGTGACTATCGCCTCTGCGAGCGTCATACCGAACCTGCTGGATTCCGCTACGTCTCTGAGGAAGTCGGGGAATTTCTCCTCTATCTTTTTTATGCGCCTCATCCTTATCCTGTCGTATACGCCGTAGGGGATGAAGAAAACGCCGGCGGCCGCCACCGCGAAGTCCATGGGCAGTATTCCCCACTGATAGTTGTTCACAGAGATCACTATCGCGAGGAAGAACAGGACCACGGCGACCACGGCCGAGCCGAGCAGAATTTTAAGATCGGTTGATATCCCCTTCATAGATTCACCTCTTTACTGGTTGAGTATATGAAGAACGTGAACACCGCTATGAGGATCGGCATTATCATATAGACGAATACCTGGAGGAACATCACGTTGCCACCCGCGTTCTGAGATATGATGGAGAATATGGCCATTATGACGACGAAGAAGAGCGGAAACGCCACGCCGACGATGACGTATATCTCGGAGAATAGGCCGAGCGTCTCCGTCACGTTCCTGAGCATGAGTTTCGCCTCTTTCTCGTACTCCTCCGACTTGGCCATGAAGTACGGCTTGAGCCGTCCACCCGACGTGGCCGTCGTGACCACGCCCTGCAGAAACTCCTGCCACTTGAGGCTCGGGGNCCTCTTGGCGGCCTCCTGCGTCGCCGTCAGAATGTCCTTGCCCAGCAGTTCCGTGTCGCGGGTTATCCACTCTGCCTCCGTGGCCACCTCTCCGTAGTCCTCCTTTCTGCGCGCGAGTTCCTTGAATATCACGTCCAGGGTGACATCGGCGGAGGCCATCGCGGCTATCAGGTTCATCGCGGAGGGAAGATGGGCATCTATGTTCTTCTTCCTGGCCTTGGCCTTACTCGCGGGGGAACTCTTTATAATGAAGTACGTCCCCATGGCCATCACAAGGGGTATGATCGGCGCGAACGCCACAAACACGGCGATGCCCGTGAGCGTGTACAGCAGGACGCCGATGGTCCCGCCGAATACGAGGCCCACTATAAGCGCTATGAGCGTCATGAGGTACACGTAGGCGAGGTACTCCGGCCCTCTGAGGTCCATATGGGCCTGCAGAAGCGCTAGTTCCAGGTTTTCATCGGGCTTCTTCTGCCACACCTTCACGGCGAACTTGCCCATCAACTTCCACGCCAAGCGATATATGGGTTTCATCTCTATCGCGGTGGGGGCGGTGCCCTTCGGGAGTTTTATCTTCATGGGCCCCGTCT
>MTNG01000037.1 GCA_002011395.1 Candidatus Aciduliprofundum sp. JdFR-45 | reverse complement strand
TGTTTTTCACGAGGTCATGCTTCTGGTGCGTGGAGTAGAGCAGCGTGGTCGTGAAGAGGTCACAGTTTTTCTCGGCCGCCATCTCCGCGGTTCGCCTGAGCCGCATGAGGTAGCACAGCCGACAGCGCTCTCCGGGATCCGAAGCGCGGAGCGCGGCGCTCAGCCAGTCCTCGGGGGAGTACTCCATGTCCCAGACGACTTCCACTCCCAGCAGGCCTGCAATCTTCTTAAGTGCATCAACGCGCCGTGCGTACTCGCGGAAGGGCTGTATGTTGGGGTTGTACCAGAAGACCGTGACCTCGTACCCCTCATCGCGAAGTGCTCTGAGAGGGACATAGAGGCATGGACCACAGCAGGCGTGAAGCAGCACCCTCATAGGAATCCCCTCAGATATTCGCGCATTACCCTTATCGCGATATCCTTCCTCGCGGGATACGCCTTTACCTTGGCGCGGAGCAGGATGACGTCGTCGTGCTCCACGACGACGAGCCGGCCCTGGGCCGCCTCCTGCTTGTCAAATCGCACGTATAGGATGCAGTCGTCGGATGTCCTCTCATCCAGTCGCATCAGTATGTCCGGTATGGCCGGACGCAGATGCTTCCAGAGTTCGTTGATTTCCGCCTTCCTCTTGAACTCCTGCGTGAGTATGAGGATCGGGTTTCCGTGGTAACCACGGGTGCGCGTCCTTTCCACCTTTCTGCTCCCGCTGACGGTCTCCATGGCATCCAGCACCCGCTCCTCGTCCTCAGTGGCGTGGACTATCGCCCTCACGTGCACGTTGTGGAACATATCACAGCACCCTGAACTCCACCTCAAGCGTTTCCAGGTCCAGGAGGGCCACGCTGGCCTCGCCCGTGAGGTATCCCAGCGTCTCCCCAGGGTTGAGTATCAGAGCTCCCTCCACCTCTCTCGCCTCGCGCCTGTGGGTGTGCCCGTAGAGCACCACGTCCGCAGACCTCGCCATCCGCTCCACGACCGCCAGCGTGTCGTCCGGGGTTCCCGTGCCGTGGAGGAGAGCGATCGTGCATTCGTTCACCTCCACGAAGGCCGGCTGTGAACTCAGGTTAATGCCCTCACGCGTCGCCACCCTGCGGAGCACCTCTCTCTCACCGTCGTTGTTGCCGAAGACCGCGTAAACCGGTACCTCGGCCTCCGCCACCTTCTTCAGCGTGAAGGGCGCCACGAAGTCCCCCAGGTGGAATACCGCCTCCACTCCTGCCTCTTTGAAGATGCGGAGCGCCTTCTCCACGTTCGGGAGGTTGTCGTGGCTGTCCGCCATGACCCCGACCAGCATATTCCAGGAAAAGGTCTCCATGCCTGTTAAACGTTTCGTGTGGAGGGGTTAATGATGAGATGCGCAATCCAGCGCGGTGCTCAAAAACCCCGTGCCGGTTTACCATGCTTGTGGTTTTCCGCCACACCCGCCAACAACCCAAACCTTCATATATCAAAAATTCTTACTCTAAAGTATGATACTCCAGAGTAAGTTTATTGACCGGGAGAGGGAGTTGAGATATCTGCTGGAGAGGCACTCCTCGGGTAGGGCCGAACTCATAGTGATCTACGGGAGGAGGAGGGTGGGGAAAACGTATCTACTGCAGAAATTCATAGAGAGGGTCGGCGGGATATACCTCATCGCCGAGGAGAGCGAAAACATCCTGGACGATTTCTCGGAGGTTCTGGCCGCGTTTTTCAGCGATGCGGTGCTCGCGGACAACCCGCTTAGAAACTGGAAGAGTTTCTTCACGTATCTCGCTGAGAAAAGCAAAAATGACAGGCTTGTGGTGGTGATCGATGAGGTCCAGTACGCGGCGAAAGTGCACAGGGAGTTCCTCTCGCTTCTTCAAAAGTACTGGGACACCGTGCTCTCCACCACAAAAATAATGCTTATCCTGTGCGGCTCCCTGATCTCCTTCATGGAGGGGGTGATGGCGTACGAATCGCCCATCTACGGGAGGAGGACGGGCGCCTGGATGGTCGGCGAGATGAGCTATGCGGACTGCTCGAAGTTCCATGATATCCCTGTGGAGGACGTTGTACGTCTGTATTCAATATTCGGGGGCGTACCTCAGTACTGGAGCGATTACGACCCCTCAAAGGGATTCTGGGACAACATAAGGGACCTGCTCCTCGTGAAGGGCGCGAAGTACTACGATGAGCCGAGGTATCTCCTGAAAATGGAACTGCGCGAGATATCCAGATATTTTTCCATACTCAGGGCCATAGCATGCGGGTACACCACCTTCGGCAAAATCTCAGATAAGAGCCGGGTGAGCACCACCTCCCTTGGAAAATATCTCTCTGTCCTTGAGAACCTCGGCTACGTGGAAATAGAGTACCCCCTTGGGGGCAGACGAAGGGGCGTTTACAGAATAAAGGACAACCTCTTCAACTTCTGGTTCAGGTATGTTTACCCCCACAGGTCGGAGATAGAGATGAACGTGGACATCGTTCCAAAGATAAAGACGGACTTTGAGGGTTACGTTGGAGAGAGGTTTGAGAAAATGGTCACGGAGTTCCTCATGGGACTCAATGCGGAGAGCAAACTCCCGGAGGTTTATCAGGAATTCGGGAGGTGGTGGCACAGGGGCGAGGAAATAGACGTGGTGGCAGTCGGCGAAAAGTCGGTCCTTGTAGGGGATGCAAAATGGAGAAATCTGACGAAAAGGGATGTCGTGAAAATACTCAGGGACCTTGAGGAGAAGGCGAAAAAACTTCCTCTGAGAAGGGAAAACGTCTTCCGATGCATAGTTGCCAGGAAGATTGAGGATAAAGATGTGGGAACAGAGGGCGTGCTCCTCTTTGACCTGGATGATATGTTCAGATTGGAAGGGAAATGAAATTGCGCCATTCTCCGGATAGATCTTCATCTATACAGCGTAAATAGGTCCTCATCCTCCCCCACATCGAAGAGTCCCAGGCGGGCACCGGCGTCCAGCCACGCGTGGGCGTAGTACACCGCGCCCACCGCGCGGAGGTAATCCCCCTCCTCGGCGAAGTGCTCCGCATCCTGGAAATAGGCCTTCGCCATCCGCAGGAAGTCCTCCGCAACCTCCCGCAGGAAGGAGCGCTCCGGCACCGCGATCTTCACGCGCCCCAGGGCCCTCTCCGTGACCTCGCGATACCTCTCGTACTCGGAGCGCATCACAGCACCTCCACGCTCTGGCCCCCATGCATGGTCTCCCGCGGGCGCACCTTCACGAAGATGGGCATGGGTATGTTTGCCCCTACCACGAGGGCAACGCCTATGGGCAGGCGCTGTATCTCCTCCAGGGAGCCCTTCGTGAGGCCCTCAACGCTCTTTCCTATCGCGTTGAGGTCGTTGGGGTTCGTTACACGGAGTATTATCTGTGTGTTGCACTGGCTCAGAACGTTCTTATCTATCTTCGCTGGCCTCTGGGATATGATCGCCAGCCCCAGCCCGAATTTGCGGCCCTCGGACGCGATGGTCCTCAGTATGGCGGAGCTGTCCGCCTTCCCCTGCTGGGGCACGAAGTTGTGTGCCTCCTCCACGACCAGAAACAGCGGCGGTATTTTGTTCCGTTTCCTCAGCTCAAACAGCGCGGTGGCGAGCCGCTGGACCACCAACTGCTGTATGTCGGGCGGCACGCCTCTCAGGTTCACTATGGCTACCTTTCCCTTCTGAACGAGCTCCGTTATGCGGGTCCCCCTCCTCGCAAAGATTCCCACCTCGTCCAGGTACTCCAGGCCCCCCAGCAGGGGCCCCAGCGAGTCCTCCTCCTCTGCCTCTATCACCCGCATGAGTTCGCGGAGGGTGAAGTCGCCCTTGGAAGTCTTAAGTAGATCCATCGCCTTCCTAAGAGGGACGAGGTAACTCCTCGTGTTCCCCAGGTTCATGAGGTTGAGCAGGTCCCTGGGGGACATGTGGGAGAGGGTGAAGTTGAGCGGCCGGCACCCCCTGTTCAGCTCCGGATCCGGGCTGAACATGAGCAGCCGGTCCCCGTAGCCCCTGGGGGATATCCCGAACTCGTCGTGGGCGGGCGTTTTCCTGGCGGGCTTTCTCAGCGAGCCGTACTCCCCGTGGGGGTCAATGACCACCGCGGTGACGTTGTGCTTCAACAGCTCCTCCAGAATCACCCCCGTGAAGTAAGATTTACCGCTGCCCGTTTTTGCGAGGACTGCCATGTGCTTCTGTATTAGCCGGTTTATGTCCAGGTATATCGGTATGTCGTGGCCGTAGAGCTTCCCTATGTAGGCCCCCTTTTCCCTGTGCTCCTCTATGCCCAGAACCTCGCGTATGAGGTCGTCCTTCGCCAGATAGACGTAGGCCCCTGCGGGGAACGGTGTGCGGGGGTGCTGGAGTATGCCATGCTCGTCTCTGTAGCCGATGACGGAAACGGTGGCGGAGACCATCTCGCTTATGTCCACCTTGCCGCCGCGGGCCATGACGTGCGCCTTCTCCAGCGAGAGGTCCGTCTTTCTCTCCATCGCGTCCACGCGGCCCAGAACCCATCCCTCGCGGGGGTGCAGCACCTGCACGTAGTCGCCCTGTTCCACGTAGCCGGATACTGTGAACCGGAATTCAGTGGTGCCCACGTCGCCGTATATCACGCCTACCTTTTTCAGTCCTGCATCTTCGGGGGCCATCTGTTTTGCACCTTACAACGCTATGAGGGCCCGGGTTTAAAAGTTTTTGTTGGTGTGTGGTGCCCGAGCCGGGATTTGAACCCGGGTCCGGGGCTCCGCAGGCCCCTAGGATATCCATACTACCCCACTCGGGCGCAGGGAAGCGATAGATGGGGCATTATTAAACCTTTACCCTGAGGGCGGAGGGGAAAACTGGTGGGCCCGCCCGGACTCGAACCGGGGACCTCCCGCGTGTCAGGCGGACGTCATAACCATCTAGACCACGGGCCCTGTCCTCGCGTGAGTATCGCATACATCTATATTAATTTTGGCACGGAGGTTCTGAAAAACCTTTTTTAACAACCCCGCTTATCGCCGGGTATGCCGCGATTCTACGTACCCCGGAGGATAGTGTTTGGGAAGGGCTCCGCGAGACACATGGCCTCCTTCGTGCACGGGAAGACCATGCTCATAACGGGAAGGAGGACGTGGGCCGCCATAGAGGACTATGTGAACGAGTACGTGAGGAACTACACGCTTCACATATACGAGAGGAGCACACCCACGGGCGAGCCGTCCGAGGCGGATGTGGAACGTCTCGCCGCAGCCATGAGGGAAACAGAGCCGGAGACGCTCCTGGCGATAGGAGGCGGAAGCGTGATCGATTCCGTCAAGGCCGCGTGGGTTTTCTACGAGCACCCCGAGATCACGTGGAAGGAGGTCTACGCGGGGAAGATACCGCCGCTCAGAAGTAAAGCACGGCTCGTGGCGGTGGAGACGACCAGCGGGACGGGCACGGGCATATCCCCTGCCGGCGTGGTCACCGGGAGGGACCACGTGAAGAGGGGTGTGGCCCACGAGGAGTTGATTCCGGACGCCGCCGTTTACGACGTGAACTTCACGGTGAGCATGTCCAGGGAGACGGCCATATACTCCGGGATGGACGCCCTCACACACGCCCTTGAGGCGCACACGAGCAGGATAGACAACCCGCCGGCGGACACCCTCGCCGCGGAGGCGGTGAAAATCGTACTGGAGTCCATAGAGAGCAGCGCGGAGGGGGACGAGGAGGCGAGGGAGAGGATGCACACGGCCAACATGATGGCCGCCATGGCGTTCTCAAACGCGCGCCTGGGGATATGCCACGCCGTGGCGCATCAAATAGGCGGCCGCTTCAACGTGCCCCACGGGCTGATAAACGGCGTCCTGCTGCCCTACTCCGTGCTCTTCAACAGAGAGGCGACGGAGAAATACGATGCGCTGGAGAGGTATCTGGGGCTGGAGAAGGGCACGCTTCACAGCGTCCTCCTCAACCTCAACGAGGCGCTCGGCATACCCACGGACCTCCAGTTCCTCGGCGAGAAGCTGATGGAGATGCTCCCCACGATTGCGGAGGGCTCCGCCGCGTCCTCCCTTATGAAGGTGAACCCCCGGCAAGCAGGCGCTAAGGAAATTGAGGATTTCCTGAGGATGGCGTGGGATGGCATCCGATGAGTACATAGCGACCACGGTTCACGGCTTCGAGGACCTCGCCGCCGCAGAGATAGAGCGAGGTGGCGGAAGGATATTCCACGTGGACGAGGGGAAGGTGCTCTTCCGCGGCGATTCCACTCTTCCATATATCCTGAACTACGGCTCCAGGACGCTCCACAGGGTCGGACTCCTTCTGCTCAGGGGGGAGTTTGAGCGCTTGGAGGACATCGAAAGGGACGTGCGCTNGCTGGACCTCTCNTGGTGCATAGACCCATCCCTTCCCTTTGAGGTTCGCTTTCGCAGGAAGGGCGATCATGACTTTACCAGCATGGACGCCAACGCCGCGGTGGGCCGTGCCATAATGGAGGGCTATGAGGCCGTAAAGGGGGAGCGGCTGAGGGTGAATCTCTCTGAGCCCTCCGTCTCATTCAGGGGATGGATAATAGATAACAGGTATTATCTGTCCGTGGACCTCACCGGGCGCTCCCTCCACAAGCGCTCATACAGGGTTTATGAGCATCCGGCGCCTCTCAAATCCACTCTCGCCTCTTTACTGGTGTTGTGGAGCGGGTGGACCGCGGATAAATCGCTCGTTGACCCCATGGCCGGCTCCGGCACAATACTCGTGGAGGCGGCCTACATCGGGTGGAGGTATCCGCCCAACGCGGACAGGTCGGATTTCCTCATAAAGAACCTGCCCTTCCACGATGAGAACATGGATGCGAGAGTCAGGGAGACCCTCCTCCGGAGGGTGAAACGCGTTCCGCTCCGCATTCTCGGCGTTGAGAAGTATCCGAAGCACGTCAACGGGTGTCGTAACGTGCTCCAGAAAGCGGGGGTGGATGGATACGTGAAATGCATCCAGGGTCTCTGCGAACACCTGCATAGGTATGTGGACGGCGTGGATTACGTGGTCACGAACCCCCCTTACGGGCTGAGGGTCGCGTCCGCGCGCGTTGTCAGGCGCCTCTACGCGGACTTCGCGGCCGAACTGAAGAGGCACTTCCCCGGAACGGTCCTCGTTCTCATAACCCCAAGGAGCGACTTCGAGGACTTCTTCACCCCGCTGGAGAAGAGAAGGGTATCCTACGGCGACCTCACGGTAAACGCATACAGGTTCAGGGTGGAGTAGAATGAGAATCATAAAGAATCCGGAGCCATTCGCGAGTTCGTATTTACCCCCTAGGGTCGTCCACAGGGAGAGGGAACTGGAGGAACTGCGAGATGCCATATCCGAGGGCCTCAAAATAGGATGGCCCGGCGTGACGGTGGTAGGTAGAAGCGGCACCGGCAAGACCACCCTGGTGAAGATGTATCTCCGTGAGGTGCCGGGCATATACGTCAGTTGCCTTTTCAACCCCCGCGAGGGAGAGGTGCTGAAGACGGCCATAAGGAGGGTGGATGCCCACATATCCCTCCGGGGTCTGAGCAGGGAGAAAATGCTCTCCGTCTTCGCCGGTCTTCTGGAGAGATACGACATCAATGTCCTTGTGCTTGACGAGGTTCAGGGGCTGAGGGATAAGGACCTCATATACCGCCTCACCCGCATGGAGGAGCACTGCGGAAGGGGTGTCGCTCTTGTTCTCATCTCCCCCTATCCCGTCTATCTGTCGCTGCCCTCCCACGTCGTGGCCGCGCTGGGAAGGTTCACCGAGATACGCATGCGCCCCTACACGAGGGAGCAGCTGATGGACATACTGAGGGACAGGGCCTCCGAGGCGCTCTACGCGGGCGCGTGGGACGATGAGGTCATGGAGGAGATCGCCAGGGTGGCCGCCGAGACAGGGGATGCCCGTCTTGCCATAGAGATCCTTGCGAAGGCGGCTTCCCTCGCGGAGAGGGAGGGTGAGGCGAGGATCACCAGGGAGCACGTGATGCGCGTCGTGGCGAAGGTGGGGGCGGCCGTGAGCGCCAGCATGCTGGCGGGGCTGGAGGACGATGAACTCATCATACTGCTCGCCCTGCTCCGCATAATGAGGAGGAAGAGCGAGGCGAGGTTCGTGGAAATTCTGGACGTGTACAACGTTGTCTGTGAGGAGATAGGCCACAGAAAATCCGCCAGGAGCACCGTTCACCGCAAACTGGATGACATGGTCAGGAAGGGACTCCTGGGGGCCGAGAGGGACGCCTCCGGTGGAAGGTTCTATTACGCACATCTCGCCACCCCGGAGGAGGGGGAGGAGGTCATTCTGGCTATTCTTTCATCGCGGGTCAAGGAAAGATATAAATAAGAGCACTACATTAAGCATTTTCGCCAATACAACAAGGAGGTGCAGAAAATGGCAGAGGAGAACGTGGTGTTCGTTGGAAAGAAGCCGACTATGAACTATGTGCTTGCCGTGGTGACCCAGTTCAACAACAACGCGGACAGCGTTATAATAAAGGCCCGCGGCAAGGCGATCAGCAAGGCTGTGGACGTGGCGGAGATCGTCAGGAACAGGTTCGTCCCCACCGCCCAGTACAAGGACATACGTATAGGGACGGAGACGCTGCAGAGCGAGCGCGGGGAGACGAACGTATCCTCCATAGAGATTGTGATGCACAAGGCCTGATTTTTAACGCGCGTCCCTGCGTTTTTTCTCTTTCCCATTTCTTCTTATGAAGACAACACCGGCAAAGGCGAGTAGCAGCACCCCTGCCACACCGTTCATCTCCGGAACGACGGTGACGGAGTCCGTTGCGGTATCGTATATGGATGCCGAGTAAAATGACGTCGCCTGAACAGTGAGTGTGAAGTTCTGCGTGGAATTGGCAGGAACGAGAACGGAGACCGTGATGTCCGCGCTATCCCCCGGGAGCAGCGCCCCTGTGTCCGGAATGCCGTTGCCGTTGAGGTCGTATGCTGTATCCACGTAGTCCCACACTCCATCACCGTTGTAATCCGCCGCCACTAGGACACCGCCTATGTACAGATCAACCTCATATCCGGGCGAACCTGAGACTGTTATGTCATAGGCA
>MTNG01000076.1 GCA_002011395.1 Candidatus Aciduliprofundum sp. JdFR-45 | reverse complement strand
TTCCTCTGGAGGTACTCCGCCTTCCTCATCTCGCCCTCCCCGCCGTACCCGGGGCTGAGGGGTTTCATAGGTATGATGTCCCTCATAAGGGCTATCACGTCGTTTTCCCACGCGTCTATCATCCTGCCGTAATCATCCTTCCACATGCTCTTTCACCTCCTTCCATATGAGGTCAAGCCCTTCGCCCGCCCCCGTCCTCAGCGTGATGTCCGCGAGAGATGAGATGGGGGTATAGGACGGATTGATCTCAACCAGAAATGCCCCTCGAGACTTCGCGAGCACCGGGAGATGCGCGGCGGGGTATACCAGCGCGGAAGTTCCGATCACAAGCATCGCGTCCGCCTGAGATGCGAGTTCCACAGCCATCTCCCACGCATCCGGCGGAAGCGGCTCGCCGAACCACACCACATCCGGGCGGAGAAGTGCGTTGCACTCGCTGCACACAGGAGGTATATCCTCTATCGGTGCCGGCTCGTAAACCCTGCCACAGCCCGTGCACCGGGCCCTGTCTATGCGTCCGTGCAGCTCCACAACGTTGCGGCTTCCCGCCCTCTGATGCAGCCCGTCCACGTTCTGAGTTATCACGTGGAATTCAGGGTAATGTCTCTCCATCTCCGCCAGCACGATGTGCCCCCGGGAGGGATGCGCATTCCTCACGAGTTGTATCCTCCAAGCGTACCACTCCCAGACCATCTGCGGGTTCTTCCTGAACGCCTCGGGCGAGGCGAGTTCCTCCGGCCTGTACTTCTTCCAGAGCCCGTCGCTGTCGCGGAACGTCGGGATGCCGCTCTCCTTGGATATGCCCGCGCCCGTAAGCGCGACCACACGTCTTGCTGAGATAAGGGGGGAAATGTTCATACGGCCTCCCCGTTCATCACACTGCGGTGTGCTCGTCCCGCTCCGCCACCTCGCCATGGCCATGGGCAGGGTAGAGCCCGTTCTCGCACAGCTCCCTCATGACCTCCTCCAGAAGAACGTCCAGCGCCGTGTACATGTCCACCTCTTCCCTCATTACCCTCTGGACCATCTCGGTGAACTCGGGACATCTGGAAGCCCACTCCTTTATGCGCTCCTCCACCTCCTCAACCACCATGTTGCGGAGGAGGCGGAACGTCTTGTAGAGACGCCTTTCGTCCCCGTGGGCATCGTGCTCGTCTATCGCCTCCACCACGGGCTCAACGCTCTTCCTGTTGTAGGCGGATACCTTGATGACAGGAGGAGTCCATCCACCCTCCCCCTTCACCAGATTCGCACGTATGAGCGACTCCATCACGTCCGCACCACCCAGGTCCGATTTGTTGATGACGTATATATCCGCGATCTCCATGAACCCCGCCTTCATCATCTGTATATCATCACCGAGATAAGGCATGAGCACCAGAACCGTGGTCCTGCACGAGTTCGCCACGTTCACGCCAGTCTGGCCGGCCCCGGCCGTCTCCACGACCACGTAGTCAAAACCGAAGGCCTCCATGATTCTCACGAGGTCCTTCACCACGCTGGACGCGCCCTCCGGGTCGTCCCGGGTGGAGACGCTCCGTATGAAGACCCCAGGGTCCGTGCTGTGTCTCTGCATCCTTATGCGGTCGCCCAGGAGCGCGCCGCCGGTGAAGGGGCTGGTGGGGTCTATGAGTATCAGCCCGACCGTCTTCCCCCTCTCACGCAGTATAGATATGATCTGGTCTATCAGCGTGCTCTTCCCGACGCCTGGAGGCCCCGTTATGCACACGGTGACGGCCCTCTTCTCCCCCCGTGGCAGAAGACGGATAACCTCCCTCCTGACCTCGGGGTTGTTCTCAACGAGCGTTATAAGCCGGGCGAGCGCCCGCTTATCTCCCTTAAGCATTTTTGATACCAGTTCATGGGGCATTGCGAGGGGTGATTGCGTTTCCGGCATTTAACGATTTGTGGGGATGTGGCATCATATTTATATCAAAGGGGACACATATCCGTACCATGGGCGTTGAACTCCTTTACCCCATGCGGACGTATCTGATAGTGTCATCGGACGGTGAGCGCACCAACGTGATGGCGGCCGATTGGGTTGTGCCGCTCTCACACGAGCCGTTCATGGTGGGCGTGGTGATATCCCCGAAACGCCTCACGTACGAGTTCATAGAGAAGACCGGCGAGTTCGTGGTGGCCGTGCCCACGCTGGACCTGAAGATGAAGGTCTGGAAGGCGGGCACCGTGAGCGGCAGAGACGAGGACAAGAGCACCCTGTTCAAGTTTGTGCCATCTGCGAAGGTAGGCGTTCCCTCCATAGAGGAGTGCGTTGCAAACCTTGAGTGCAGGGTTGTGGAGAAGAAGGAATACGGAGACCACGTGTTCATCGCCGCGGAGGTCCTCCACTCCACATACGCGGATTTCGCCTTTGACGGCGGCGCCAGGATAGACCGCATTCGCTTCCTGGCGCACACGTGGGGAAGGGCAGCTACCTTTGATACCAGATACTACTAAATTTTTATCCCTCCATTTCAATCACGGGGATGGTATGAGTGAAATTAGGATAAGGAGGTATAGGCGGGAGGAGGATTTCAACGCAGTGCTGGACCTGTACATGCGGGCCTATCGCGGGATGGAGGAGTATGGGGAGAGCACAAGAAAGGCTGCAAAGAGGTACATAAGATGGCTTGAAAGGCACTGCGATGAGGACATCTTCGTGGCGGTTGACGGGGAGAGAATCGTAGGCGCGGTCTTTGTGGATAGGGACTGGCACTCTCTCTGGGAGGGGGATGTCGTTGTGGCTATACACGAGATATTCGTTGACCCCGACTACTACGGGAGGGGTATTGGCCACATGCTCATGCGCAAAGCGGAATCCCTCGCTCCGCCCGGGTCAACGATAGAACTGTGGGTAGGGGAGCGGAACGAGAAGGCGATGCGTTTTTATGAATCGCTCGGGTACACCCGGGCCGGGCAGTGGAAGGTGTGGATCCGGATGGTGAAGCGTCAGCACGGGGGAACAATTTAACCCGGACCGGTCGGCAAACCTCACAGCAGTCCCTTTTTACGGAAATAAACCAGCATAACGATGGCCACGGACAACATGAGGAGAAGTGAATATGCATACCCATATTCCCAGTATATCTCCGGCATATAGCGGAAGTTCATCCCGTATATGCCTGTTATGAGCGTGAGGGGCATCATGAGGGTGGCTATTATAGTGAGAACCTTCATAACCTCGTTCATCTTCGCCGCGAGCGTGTTCTGCATGAGCTGCACGGCCGTCGCCGTCCCCTCACGCAGGAATGCAACGCTCTCCATCATCTCGTTTAAATCGCGTATGCATCTCCTCGCGTTCTTCTTATCCACGCCCGCGTCGTACATGGCCTCCAGCGCGTTCCTCATGGCCATGTAATCCCTGTTCAGCTGAAGCAGCATGGCCCTGTAAGCGAGCACCTCTCTCACGAGGTCCTGCGAGTAGCTCATGATGGCTCTGTTCTGGAGTCCGTCCACACGCACTTCCAGCGCGTTGAGAAGGTCCATTTCGCTCTGAAGCAAATTCCACGCAATCTCCCCTGGGGTCGCCCCCCTCACCTCCAGAGGGATAGGCGCGATGACCTCCATCTCTTCGCCATCCCACTGTATTAGCACTGGATGTGACTGGAACCTCTCATCCAGCGTATGCAGACGCAGGAGCAGTTCCATCTTCCCGCTCTCTTCAGAGAAGTGGGGGCTTCCCTGCGGTCGCCCCTCTACGAATTTTACATCAGAGCTTTCTGCCTGCATACTCAATCGCCGCCTGGAATATCCTCTTCCCCGCTCCATCCCCCTCCCATGTATCCCGGGTCCAGTCGGGATGCTGTATCCTGAAGAACGCGCGCTCCGGATGGGGCATGAGCCCGAGTACGTTTCCCTGTGGGTTGCATATTCCGGCTATATCGTGCACCGAGCCATTTGGATTCCATGGATATGTCGCCTTCCCGCCGTCCGGCGCGACGTACCTGAACGCTATCTGCCCCTCCTCAATCATTTTATTCAGTGTATTCTCGTCCCTCACCACGAACTTCCCCTCGGCGTGCGCGACGGGCAGCGGGATGATCTCACCCTCGCCGTACCTTCTCAGGAACACGCATTTACCCCGGTCCTCGTTCCGCACGTAGACCCAGCGGCACTCAAACTTCGTAGAGTCATTCGTCGTCAGGGCCGCCTGGGGCTCGTCGCTCACCGCACCGTCCACCGCCGGGAGGAGACCAAGCTCCGTGAGTATCTGGAACCCGTTGCACACGCCTATGATGAGCTTCCCCTCATCAACGAATTTCACGAGGTCGCGCATGAAACTCGCCTTTATCCGGGCGGCGAATATCGCCCCTGCCCTGACGTAATCGCCCGCCGAGAAACCCCCCGGAAAGAAGAGTATCTGATAATCCTCCAGATGTTTCCTGCCCCTCTCCACCTCGTTTATGTGCACGTACTCCGCTTCCGCGCCGAGGCGCGAGAACGCGAGGAGCGATTCCATCTCGCAGTTCGTTCCCTCCATCCTGAGAACCGCGACCCTCACCACTTCAATCACCCCACATCCGCTCAAGTGCTGTCTTCCACGTCTCCCTCGCCTCATCCACCGGGACGGAAAGCAGAGTGCGCTTTCCATGGGTGATCCGTACGGCGTCTCCGCCAACCGACCCCATCCTCACAACGGTCACACCGTGCTCCGCCGCGAGGGTTCTGAACCCCTCCTCCGCCCCCACGGGAACCTCAACGACCCACCTGCTGGGGCTCTCGGAAAACAGGAATATGTCCGGGCGCAGGTTGCACGCGGATGTGATGTCCAGTTCGACTCCCACGTCTCCGCCCATGCACATCTCGGCCACGCAGGCCGCGATGCCGCCCCCGGACACATCGTGGGCCGCCCTCACCACGCCGCGGGATATCGCCGCCAGCATGAATTCCACGCCGTTTTTAAGCTCGTGAAGTTCAGTATGGGGGGCGAGCGTGCTCTCCGCGCCGATGAGGCGGTAGTACTCGGAACCGCCCATCTCAAACCGCGTGTTACCAACGAGGTAGATTGCGTTCCCTTCGCGTTTCAGGTCGGATGTAACGGCTTTTCTCACATCCTCCACCACACCCACCGCCATTATGACGGGCGTGGGCGGAATGGCCCTGCCGTGGGACTCGTTGTAGAGGCTCACATTCCCCGACACATAGGGCACGCCCATGAACCTCGCAGCGTCCCCCAGCCCCCTCGCGACCTCGTGGAGGTCTCCCATCACCTCCGGCCTCTCCGGATTTCCCATGTTCAGGTTGTCCGCCATGGCGTGCGGCCTCGCACCCACCGCCGCGAGGTTGCGGAACGCCTCGTCCACTGTGTAAACGGACCCCCAGTAGGGGTCTATCTCCGTGATGTATGGATTTGCGGTGGTGGTCACGGCGAGGCCTTTCCACGAATTCTCCAGCGGCTTTATCACGGGGGCATCCCCATGCCCTTCCTTCCCTATCACGCCGTGGAGGGGCTTTATCACCGTGCAGCCCCTCACCTCGTGGTCGTACTGCCTCACGACCGCCTCACGGCTGCACACGTTGGGAGATGCGAGGATATCCATGAGTACGCGGGCATAATCCTCCGGCTCGCATGGCATTTCCTGCCTCACGTCCCTCCTGCGCACGATGTAGGGCCTGCAGTACCTCGGCCCCTCAGAGAGGAAGCGGAGGTCCATGTCGAATATCTTCCTTCCCTTCCAGTATATCCTGAGCCGGCGCCCCTCAACGGTGCGCCCTATCACCGCGTGCTCCACGTCCCACTTCTCCACTATCTCNCTGAAGCGCGGCATGTTCTCGTCGGATATCGCGAGGAGCATCCTCTCCTGCGATTCGCTCACCCATATCTCCCACGGAGCCATGCCCGCCTCTTTCAGCGGAACTCTATCCAGCCACACTTCCGCGCCCACTCCGCCCGCGAGGCAGATCTCGCCCACGACGCTGCTCAGACCGCCGCCTCCCATATCTTTCATTCCCTCCACTATGCCCGCCTCGTTCGCCTCCATCACCACGTGCATGAGGGGTTCCTTCAGTATGGGGTTGCCGAGCTGAACCGCCGTGCGCTCCTCCTCTCCCCCGCCCTCCAGAACCCTTGAGGCGAAGTTCACACCGTGTATGCCGTCCCTCCCGGTGCGCCCGCCGACGAGGACCAGATTCAGCCCGATGCCGCTCACGCGGCTCCTGACTATCCTGTCCTTCCTCGCTATTCCCACGCACCCAACATTCACGAGGACGTTGCCCACGTACCCGGGGTGGAAGCATATCATGCCGGCCACCGTGGGTATTCCCACGCGGTTTCCGTAGTCGCGTATGCCCGCCACCACGCCGCTCATGAGGAAGCGGGGGTGCTTGACGCCCGGCGGAAGGTCCTCGTACGGTGTATCCAGCGGGCCGAAGAACAGCGGGTCCACGAGGGCCACCGGCTGTGCCCCCATGTTGAGCACATCCCGCAATATGCCTCCAACGCCAGTGGCCGCCCCGCCGTAGGGCTCCACGGCGCTGGGGTGGTTGTGGCTCTCTATCTTGAACACATAAGCGTGCTCCTCATCAAACTCAACCACGCCGGCGTCGTCCTTTACCACCAGGAGGGCGTGCTTTGACGGAATGTTGAATATGTGCTTCTCCAGCACGGGCCGCGAGGACTTGTAGCAGCAGTGCTCGCTCCACGCCTGGGCTATCGCCTGGAGCTCCACGTCCGTTGGGTCCCTGCCAAGGTCGCGGAAGTAGCGCTGGACCCTGAGCATCTCGTCCCTGCTCAGCCCCAGGCCCATGCGCTCGTTTATCTCCATGAGGGCCTTCTCATCGGCATCCCTCAGCCGGACCACATAGACCTCCACCTCGTCCATTATCCTCTCGAACATAGGGCTACACCCTCTCGTACTGCACCTCGTACTCGTGGATGACTGGGTTCACAAGGAGTTTCCGCGCCATCTCCTCTACGAGTTTCTCCGCCTCCTCCTCCCCGTCCACATCAAGCAGAATCTCGTAGGTCTTCGCCACGCCCACGTCGCGCACCTGGGAGAAGCCCAGCAGGTTGAGCGCCTTCTTTATGTGCTTCCCCTCGGGGTCGTCCACGCCCTCTCTGTACCTCACGAACACCGTCGCTCTGAGCATGAACGGTTATCACCGTGATGGATTTAAATGTTGAGGATTTTGCGAATGCCTGCTGCCCAGAGAGAGAAATTTTATTATATCCATACATATTGCATATGAGGAGGATGCACAGCAATGGACAGTGGAGACAGAATAAGGGAAAAGATACGCCGATTGATTTTCATATTGATCTCTGATTGCGCCGCCTTCGCCGTCGGTGTGATCTTCATAAACACAATATCCAATACTTACTATCAGTTTATGTTCGCTGCGGTTCTCGCTTTTATGTTTGTACTGGCAATAGAAATGTCCTTTGTTCTGGCATCCCTGAAGCCCACGATAAAGCACATGGAGAAGTTCATTCGTGAACCCTACAAAATTAAAAAGGTCCTGTTGCGCCCAGGCAAGATATTCATACACGTCTCCAGAAACGATGATGACTTCTGCATTATAAGATTCCGTTATCTCAACCCAGATTTTTTGACGATCATCGTTCCCCTCAACACACCCCTATCATTCTTCCAGAAGAGCAGAAAGAGGATTGTTGGCGACGGTGCGGACATCATAGAGACAAGGCTTCCAAGGGCCGTGTGGGACCTTCACACCGAGTTTGATGCGAGCAAGAACTATCTCATAGTCAAAATAGACGCAGAGCGTCTAAAGGAAGATGCGGACATACTCTCCACCGTAGATATGATAAAGGATAGAATTGAAAGCATGGAGTACTCCGATGAGATAATAAAAAAGGTACCCGATGAGATGGTCGCGGCGAACCAGTATATGAAAGGACACCTGTGTGTGAAATGCGGGCAGCTGATACCTCAATCACGATTGAGAGATGAATGTCCGGCGGGTGGTGGAAAACATGCCACTAAGGTGCTTCTGCTGGATATGCATCCCCCATATTCTGCCATTAATCTGATGAGCGGGCCGATTGTTGTGGGGATTGTATTATTGTTGATGATAGAGTGTTACATACTGATCAAATTTTTCCCTGAGTACCTATTGTTTATTCTTCTCATTGCGGTGGAGGCCCCTATTCTGATGTTCGCCATTCGGTACTATTTTCACTATCCCCTCACATTCAAAAATATGCTGAGACACTTTGAAACAAAGAAAAGGTATGTAGTCAAACGGAAATGTGAAAGGGAGAACACTATATAATCCCGGGCATATACCCACCGCATGAGAGAGGTAAGCGTTAAAGTGGATGGCGAAATGCTCGCAGTCGCGGACTTCGGTGACGGGGCCCTCGTGATGGACGTGGGAGGAAAGGGAAGGTGCCCGTCCCCCATGGATGCAATTCTCGCCGCGCTGGGCGGGTGCACGGCGGTGGACGTTTACAGCATACTCACAAAGATGAGGGAGCCCGTGGAGGAGGTGCGCGTTCACGTGGAGGCCACGAGGCGCGAGGAGCACCCCCGCGTGTACACGGATATCCGTCTTCGCTACGTGATCCACGGTGAGGTCTCACCCGAGAAGGCGGAGAGGGCCATACGCCTCTCACAGGAGAAGTACTGCTCCGTCGGTGCCATGCTCAGGGAGGGGGGCTGTGCGCTCACCTGGGAGTGTGAGGTCATCTGAAATGTCACATTTTTGTTATCATCCCTGAAAATATGTGCGTAAGTTTTATAATCAAATTATCTTCCTATGATATATGGTGACATAGAATGAAAGGCGTAATAATAGTGGGTTTGACGCTCATTGTGCTTTTATGTGCAGCGTTTCTTCTTCAGCCGGAGGTCTCTACGCACGTGTCTTCCACCAGCGATACAAATACCACAGCAGAGGAGGGGCGCGTGACCACAGTACCTGAGATATCTGCAGAGTTCGTTGTGCTACCTGTTCTGGCTCTTATCCTGTTGATGGTGAGTAGAAAGGCCTCTAAACCTTCGTGACCTTCTCCAGGATCACGAAGAAGTAGAGCGTTTTCCCGGCCACCTCGGGGTTGTAGTCCACTGTGAGCGTGTTATCATCCGGGTTCACGGCCGTGACCCTGCCGCCGTCCGGCAGCAGTATTCCGACGGAGCTCTGGTAAACGTAGCGTATCTCACCGCCCGATATATCCTCAACATAGACCGCGAAGTCGGTGAAATTGTGGTACGGATAGTATATCCCACCCGCCTCCGGCAGGTTCTCTATCAGCACCGTTTCCTCGGTGAAGTCCAGCACCTTCA
>MTNG01000098.1 GCA_002011395.1 Candidatus Aciduliprofundum sp. JdFR-45 | reverse complement strand
CCGCCTCCTCCCTGCTGATCCTCCTCAGGTTGACCGCCAGCGTCGTCCTCGGCTCTGCGTTGAGGTGGTCTGCGAGCCACCTGTGCCTCTCCACGACCGGGGCGAGGTGGTCGGAGAAGGAGAGGCGTATGGCCGTGTATTTGCCGGGTGGGATGGCCCTCTCCGCCCGCCTCCGGTCCACCTTCAACACGCCCGTGATCGCCCCCACGTAGTTCTCAGGGGTCCTGTCCAGGGAGTAGAAGTCCAGAAGGAAGTCAAGCCACCTCTTCCAGCGCACGACCTCGTGAACTATGCGCGCCGCTCTATCCCTCTCCTCCCTGCTCAGCCCCGCGCGGGGCAGGATGTCGCGCATGCAGCGGGCCATGTTGCCCTTCCGGAGCCATTTTCTGACGACGGCCACCGCCGCCCTCTCGGCCTTCTTCACGCCCACCCATGCGCGGGGTTGAAGATATGGTTTGCGGAGGTCGCTCTCGGATTGCACAGTGTCTTTCACTCCGGCCCAACACCAACCCTATATACCCCCAAATCCATCCACGCGCCGGAGGTCGCGGAGATGAAACCCGTGCGGCTGGATGGAGATGAGTATTTCCCCCTCTTCCGCGGGGAGACGAGGGCCCTGCGGGCGGGACACGTTCACTTGCCGGAAGGCGAGGAGTGCGGGGAGCACACCACGGGCGATTACGAAGAGATTCTCATCTTTCTGGAAGGGAGAGGGAAGGTGCTTCTCGGCGGCGACGCCATCCCCGTAGAAGGCGGCATGGCGTTTTACATTCCCCCGCACACGATTCACAGCGTGGTGGCAGATGAGCCCCTCAGATATGTGTACATCGTCGCCCCTGCGTACCCGCGCCCTGAGGACGTGGACTGGGTGGGAATATACAACCGCAGGGTAGCATCGCGTTCTAACGGGGACAGATGGGAGGGCGTGGCCGAGCTCTACGACGAGTGGTGCAGGGCCACGGGGTATCCCGGGCCCATCCTCAATCGCGTCCTCTCCTTCGTGGACGAAACATCCCGCGTGCTGGAGATAGGGCCGGGCACGGGTGCCTTCACGCTACCGCTCGCGGAGCGCGTCCGGGAGTTGGTAGCCCTTGAACCCTCTCCGGCCATGCGCGCCGTTCTGCAGAGGAGGCTGGAGGAGAGGGGGTTGAACAACGTCACGGTCCTCCCGGTCAGGCTGGAGGAGGCCGAAGACCTCGGTGAGTTCGACATGGTCCTTGCGGCCTTCAGTTTGGGAGTCAGGGACCTGAGGGCGGCGGTGGAGAGGATGAATCTGATGTGTAAAGGTTACTGCGTTCTCGTAGAGGGGGACCGCGTGGAGGGCGACGGCGTGCTGGCCGCCGATTCTCTCCTCCGCGAGAGAAAGGGCGTGGAGGTGGGAGGTCCCTTACCATACATCTACAGGGTCAACGCGCTGTACCAGATCGGCATACGGCCAGCGGTGGAAATAGTGGGAGTGAGGGCTGACGTCCCGTGGGACCTGTACGTGAGGCACCGTGGCGCCATGTACGGCGTGGAGGTGGGGGACGAACTGGCGGATGAACTGGAAAGAGGGGGTCTTCTCATAGAGCGGGATGGAAGGCGCCATCTTCACAGCAGAGGGGCCTACGCCTGCATATGGTGGAGGCCGGACGACAGGAGATACACTATATGAGGCGCGGCGGGCCGTGCCCCTCTATCCTCCTCATAAATATCGTTCCCACGGTGAGCAGTATAATGGCCAGAAGGAAGGTGCTGTTGAATCCTTTTATGTCGGTTATGAGGCCACCTGCAACGTTTCCGATGCTCAGTGCCAGACCGTTCACGAAGTTGTAGAATTCCAGCGCCTGTTTCCTTTCATGCTCCCTCGCCACGCGTCCCAAGTACGACAGATTTGATATTGATATGTAGGACCAGCTTATACCAAGCAGAAGGGATGCGATGAGCGCAGTTGGTAGCAGGGCCAGACCCATGGAAGGCGATATCGCCAGCACCGCGATGCCCAGCGTTCTGAGCAGGACGCCGTTGTAGAAGACGGACCCGCTCGCCTCGTTTTCAAGGCGGTTTGATACCCTGGTATACCACAGGGCGGAGGCGACGGTGAGGGCGGCGTAAACGGTGTAGGGCCACCACTTCTCGCCGTAGAGGTACCTTGCATATATGACCGCCTGGGGTATGACCATGCCGGATACGAAGAATACTAGAAATACTGACACAAAGAAGGTGCGCAGGTGTGGGTTTTTCGGCGGGGTTATGGACGGTATGAAGAGCATAACCAGCGGGGTGAACCTCAGCCGTTCAAGGTAGGGCCGCCTGACGGGGTACACCCTTATAGGTCTCCTGGCCACCCTTCCCCGGAGAGTTGCCAGGAGGAGAGGCAGCGAGAGCGCGTTAAGAACAGCGCACATCACGAGCAGAGTTCCCACATCCGCGATGGCTGACAGTCCCAGGGCCATGAAGACGCCGCCTGTCCACGACCAGCCGGCAAGCGTGTTCAACCTTCCCTGTTCCCTGTCCCACTCGCTCCTCCTGTTCACGTCAAAGACCACGCGAGTGAAGGATGGCACAACGGCAGCCACGAAGAGGTTGCCTGCGAAATACACGAAGGGTATTGCGGTGAGTTCAGGAACGGCATACAGCAGGAGAAAGAGAACGGAGTTTGCCACGGTGCCCGAAACCATCAGGGTTCTGAGGGCCATACCACCGAGTGACAGACGACCCCAGATAATTATGCCAAGGAGCATTCCCATGGAGCCCATGAAAAGCGTGAAGCCGACGTGGGATGGCAGTCCTCCGAGTTCAAGTATGTACACGGGCAGCACTATGGCCCCGGCGCCCATCGCTGCCCTCTGGGGCAGGAACCCGAGGTATTCCCGGCGTATCACCGGGTGGGTGATGCACACATAGGATTTAAATCTAATTATCAGAGTTTCCTGTAAAGGTCTATGAGACGTCTCTCCATCTCCCTCAGCCCCTTCATCTTCTCCCTGACTACCCTCCAGTCCAGCTGGTGGCGCTCCCTCGTGAGGTGATACAACGCCGCACCTATCCCCATCCATATCACGACCACCGTGAACTGGGTGAGGGACACCTGTACGATGTATCCCAGCAGCAGAAGGGTCGTGACCATCCCCGCAACGCTTATCGCCCATGTTCCCCTGTACTTGACCTCGGCCCTGTCCCACAGGTCAGGCCTCTTATGAGGCATCACAAAGGTGGCCAGGCAGACCATGGCGTACGTCAGCAGAATGGCGATTGTGGTCACGTCTATCGCCTCTATGAACTCGCTGAAGGCCAGCACTATAAAAATGGCCACCGCCCCATTCAGGGCAAGCGTCCACTTGGGCGTGTGGAACCTGCTCAACTCGCTCAACTTCTCCGGAACGACGCAGTCCCTCGCCCACGCGAAGGCGAGACGGGACGTTGCCAGGATGGAGGGGTTTATGTCGGATACCAGTGCGATGAAAGCGGTAAATGAAATGTACAGGGCTACGAAAGATGGCAGAAACAGCATCGCCTCCGCGGGGACGTTCCCCGACGCTATGACCGTATCAAGATCCGCGGTGCCGTAGGTGACGAGGGCCACGAGCACGTACAGCACCGCTATGGCCACCACGGATATCACTATGCCACGGGGTAGATTTCTCTTCGCGTCCTTCACCTCGCCCCCCGCATCGGCTATGGCCGCGAACCCTATGTAGCTGAAGAACACTATGGAGGATGCCTGGACGATGTCGCCGAATCCGCCCCTCGCGGAGGCCGCGAGGTAGTCCATCCTCACGTGGGGGAGGCCGAGGGCTATGTAGAGAATAATCCCGGAGAGGAGGATGAACAGCATGGCGTCCTGAACCCATCCGTATATCTTAACGCCGAGATAGTTGATTGTAAGGAAGGTCAGGATGATCGCTATGGCGAGGGGTATCCGGTACGCCATGACGAAGTTCGTGGCGGAATCCCAGCCGACGGCCGTGAACATGTTCGCAATCAGATAGAGATCCCCTATGGATATCGCCGCTATGCCCGCGACCATGCCGAACCACCGAACCCACGTGGTGAGGAACCCGAGGGTGGGGTCAACAATCCTCGATATGTAGATGTAATCGCCCCCTGACGATGGTATGGCGGACGATAGAACCGCGTACGAGAGCGCCACGAGGAGGGCGGGCACCGCGGCCACGAGGTAAGACAGTATGACATTTGAGCCGACTTGAACCTGCTGCTGAATCTGAATGGTGGTGAGAAACAGGCCGCCCCCGATGACAGACGTCATAACGGTGGCAACGACCTCCTTTATGCCGAGTTCCCTCTTCAGTTCCCTCCTTTCCATGTCATGGGTATATGAAAAACGTGTATATCTCGCTTTCCAATTTTCAGAGCGGGGCGCGGTCGGAAATTAAATATCCCGCGGTGGGGATATCCCCCCATGGACACCGCCTCATCGCCACAGATACGCATGGCGGAGGTCGCGGTTGAGAAATTGCTTAAAACGCTGGAAAGTGCGAAGTTCCGCGGAAACTGGGACAGGAAAGGCGCGATATCCGCTGCGAAGGAGATAGCCCGAAGGCTTCCAGAGATAAAGTACTCCTACATGGAGCCGGGGGAACTCAGGGAGAGCGAGGCGATGAGGGCCCTGAAAGAGGGATGCATGAAAATCCTCCAGTCCCTCGGAGGCCGCGAGTGGCAGAGGGAGTTTCTCTCCCGGGCGGCGAGAGAGGAGAGGCGAAGCGTGGAGGAGGCGGCCGCGAGGATCAGATGGGCGCTTAACGTACTCTATAATCTGGACGCGCGCCTCACGCTAGGCGACGACCCCGCCTACGCCGTGGATATCAGGGTGGGCGAGATCATGAGTGTCCACAGGCATCCGGATGCCGACCGTCTCCTGATATGCAACGTCAACGTGGGCCGCGCCATAACGGTGGTCACGAACGACCTGAGCGTCAGGGAGGGGGACAGGGTGGCCGTGGCGCTTCTCCCCCCGGCGGAGTTCAGAGGAGTGCTCTCCGAGGGCATGTTTGTGGGGGCCGGTGAAGGGGTGATGAAAAACGTGGATGGCGAGATAGGCACCGCTCCCCGTCTGGAGGCCGATGCCCTTCAGGAGGTAAGGAATCAGGTCATGAGGGTGCTGCGGGAATGAGGGCTCTGGTGCTGGTCAGGGACGACGGTCGTCTTTTCCTCGCCCCTCCGTCCACGGGGCTGACGAGGGTGGACGGGCTCGGGCTGCTGGACTTCGGGAAACTTATGGAAAGCGTCGGCAGAGTCATCCCGCTGGGAACCCGTGAGTATCTGGTGAGGCGCGCCACGCTTGACGACATACCCCACCTCATAGAGAGGAAGGCGCAGATAGTCAGGGAGAAGGACGCGGCGCGTATAATATCCCTCTGCAACGTGGGATGCGATTCCACGGTTCTGGAGGCGGGCGCCGGCTCGGGCGCCATGTCCATCGCCTTTCTGATGCACCTGACATCGGGAAAACTCGTGACGTACGAGGTGCGTGAGGACTTCGCGGCCATCGCCCGGAGGAACGTGGAGAGGTTCGGACTCGCGGACAGATGGGAGCTGCGCGTGGAGGATGTGCGCAACGCGCGGGGCGAGTACGACGCGGTTTTCCTTGACCTCCCCGAGCCGTGGGAGGTCATGGAGGCGGTGCAGAGAGTGCTCCGGCCCGGCGGTGCGCTGTGCGTTTACCTCCCCACGTTCAATCAACTGGAGAGGGCGAGGGAGGCCATGGAGGCGCACGGTTTCCGCGATATAAAGGCGCTTGAGGTCATAGAGAGGGAGATGGTGGTGAGAACGGGTGCCACGAGGCCGACAAACGAGCACATGGGCCACACGGCATACATAATGAGGGGTTTTAAAGCCCTGAGATGATCACCGCCTCGTGAGGACTTCCCCCGTTATGCCGTCCACTAAGATGGTTCCCTTCCTGCCGGACACCCTCCACAGGGGCAGATGGTAGAGGCCTACGTAGTTCAACCGGATGCTCCTTTCCTCCGGGTACTCCCTCTTCCGCTCTATGATCACGACCTCCTTCGTCTCCCGCGTGATCTCCTTTTCCCTCGCGAGCGCGCGGAGCAGGTGTTCCTTCGCCTTCTTCTCCGCATCCTCCACCTCCATCCGCGTCTTCAGCACCTCTGACTTGGGAGGTCGGGTGGAGGTTGCCTCCATCCCGTACTTCCACTCCTGAGCGACGTCCTCCGCACGTTCCGGATCCAGCGATGCGTTCACGCCGACGTATCCCCTCGCGGTTCTCGGCAGGATTTCGCCCTCAGTGTAAACTTCCGCTGAGTACTCAAAGACGTGGAAGGGAACGTATATGAGTTTCGCCCTCGTGCCCCCAACCTCGCGGGAGCCGAGCAACTTCACCTCTCCCTCGCCCACGCGGCACTTCACGTACTTCTCGGTCCCCATCTCCTCCCCCTCCTCCACGAAGATGGGTATGATGTCGGCGTCCTCCTCCCCATCTATCTCCTCCTCTATCTCCTCAACGACGACTTCATCGGGCGGGCTCTCCACGAGCGCCAGGTCGCCGAAGGTTCTGCCGGCGGAGAGCACCTCCACAACCTTCTCGCCTATGTCCCTGTATATCTCATCCAGGCCGACGAGTTTTATGCCGCGGAGCGATGCGAACTGTTTCAGGCGTTCATCCACCCTGCTCCTGCACAGGAGAACCCATTTCGCCTCTGGGGCGGCCTTCTGAAACCTGCGGTGATAAACGGGAAGGGTGATGCGGCTCACCTCGTCCTCCTCCACGGTCAGGGCGATGGTGGAGCCGTCGGGGTATGTAAGGAGAAGAAAGCCATCTGCGACCTCCGCCTCTCCCCCCTCAAGCGTGTGGAGCACCTTGAGCACGCGAAAGAGCCCTTCAACCATCTTCTCATCCATTGCCAGTACACCATATCTCTGCATTGGGTTAAATAATTATCGGGATTTGACGAGGAAATGGTGAAGTATTCTGAGGTCCGTCCTGAAGGTGGGGTCATCCGCCTCCTCAATAGCGCGGAGCAGGGCCTCTTCCACATTCTCCTTCCCCTCCAGGGAGCGCACAAACTCCTCCACCTTCCACAGGTTGCAGAGATAGGGGGCGGCCTCGTTGAAGGCCCTGCGGAGGTCTCCCATGCCATATGCATCGGTTCCCCTGACAAAAACTTTATTCTCATATGACATGCCCCTATGGAAGGTGGTTAAATGTACGAGGTGAGATTCCACGGTAGAGGAGGACAGGGTGCCGTCACGGCGGCGAACATACTGGCCGTGGCGGCGTTCAACCAGGGATACCACGTGCAGGCGTTTCCCAACTTCGGCGTTGAGAGAAGAGGGGCGCCCGTGGAAGCGTACGTCAGGATGGACAGCGCGCCCATAGAGATCAGGGAGCAGGTGTACACACCGGACGCGGTCGTGGTGCTGGACCCCAGCCTCATGGAGGTCGTGGACGTGGCAAGGGGTCTGAAAGAGGGCGGAGTCATAATAATAAACAGCGCCAAGAAGCCGGAGGAGTTCAACTTCCCCGGATATAAGGTGGCGACCGTTGACGCGACGGAGATAGCGGTGAGGAACCGTCTCGGTTCCAGGGAGGCGCCCATAGTCAACACCGCCATACTCGGAGCGTACGCCAGGGCCGTCGGCAACGTGGACATAGAGTACGTGGTCACGGCCGTGAGGAACGAGGCGCCCGTGAAGAAGGAGGAGAACGCAAAGGCGGCAAGGGAGGCCTACGAGGCCACCGTGCTGGGGTGGTGAGCATGAAGGAGATAACGAAGGGAGCGATAATATACGAGCCGCAGAACACCTACACGTACCTCACGGGCGGCTGGAGGACCTTCCGCCCTGTGATTAACTACGAGAAGTGCATAAGGTGCTATATCTGCTGGACCTACTGTCCGGAGCCGGCTATATTCAAGAGAAAGCCGGCGGGCGAGCCCGTGCCCAACGAGAGGGTAGCGGAGAAGGACGTGGTTTACATAGACTACGACCACTGCAAGGGATGCGGGATATGTGTGGCCGAATGCCCCGTTAAGGCCATAGAGTTCGTGAAGGAGGAGAAGTAAATGAAGAAGGTGTTGAAGGGTAATGAGGCGCTGGCCTACGCGGCCAAACTGGCGAGGCCGGGCGTCGTGGCGGCGTATCCCATAACCCCGTCCACCACGTTCCCGGAGAAGATCTCGGAGTTCGTGGCCAACGGGGAGCTGGATGCCGAGTTCATCCCGGTGGAGAGCGAGCACTCGGCCATGAGCGCGTGCATAGGCGCGGCGGCCACGGGCGTGAGGACTGTCACCGCCACGGCATCGCAGGGTCTTGCTCTCATGCATGAGGTTCTCTTCATAGCCAGCGGGATGCGCCTGCCCATCGTGCTGGCCATAGGCAACAGGGCCCTCAGCGCGCCGATAAACATATGGTGCGACCATCAGGACACGATATCCCAGAGAGACACCGGCTGGTTGCAGTTCTACGCCGAGAGCAATCAGGAGGCCCTTGACCTCATGCTGATCGCCTTCAAGGTGGCCGAGGATAAGAGGGTTCTGCTGCCGGCCATGGTCGGCATAGACGCCTTCGTGCTGACGCACACCATGGAGCCGGTGGACGTCCCCGAGCAGGGGGAGGTTGACGACTTTCTGGGCGAGTACAGGCCGGAGCATGCGTATCTGGACCCGGAGAGGCCCATAACGCAGGGCTCCTTCGGATACCCCGAGCATTACATGGAGTTCAAGTACGGCCAGTGGCTGGCGATGGAGAAGGCGAAGAGGGTCATAGACGAGGTCTTTGAGGAGTTCGCGCGCCGCTTTGGAAGGAAGTACTCCAAGATATCCACCTTCGGCGTGGAGGACGCGGACGTCGTGCTCATCACCATGGGTTCAATGAGCGGAACCGCCAAGGAGGCCATAAGGAAGATGCGCGAGGACGGGCTGAAGGTCGGGCTGATAAAGCTCACCGTGTACAGACCCTTCCCGAAGGAGGAGATGGTGGAGGCGGTGAAGAACGCGAAGGTTGTGTGTGTCCTCGACCGCAACGTGTCCTTCGGGTTCGGCGGTGCGGTCTACGGCGAGCTGGCGGCGGTGCTGAACAACCTCCCCGAGAGGCCAAAGGTCTACGACTTCATAATAGGCCTCGGCGGAAGGGACGTAACGAGGGACGACATAAGGACGGTGGCTGAGATGGGTCTGAAGGCGGCAAATGGCGAGAGCATACCGGAGATCAACTGGGTGAACGTGGATAAGGAAGCGGTGGAAAAATCAGAGGGGGTGATGCGGTGATAGACCTCAACAGGGAGAAGGACATGCCCTGGGAGGAGCGCTCGCTCTTCGGGCCGGGGCACAGG
>MTNG01000095.1 GCA_002011395.1 Candidatus Aciduliprofundum sp. JdFR-45 | reverse complement strand
CGTGGACGACATCCCCCTCTACCTCATAATATCCGCCATACTGGCGTTTTCCGTGAGCGTCTACATATCTGTCGGGCTGGGCGAGAGCGCAGCCACGGGGGGGATAGGGGGAGGTGTGGTTTTCCTCGCGTCCCTCCTCTACGTGTATTTCAAAAAGGTTAAATGATTGGGGCACAATCATCAACCGTGATAAGGCGGTTCCGTCCCAGCGACGAGAAGACGCTGAGGGTTCTCGCCCCGGAGATGCTCATGAGGCGGGGCACCGTTCTGATAGCGGAGACCTCGGGGCAGATCGTATGCATATCATCCTACAACGTTATAAAGGAGAAATACGGGGAAGTCCGCATCAAGTGCATAAAGGCCATGAGGCCGCTCGCAAAGGAAATAGTTGAGGCGAATGTGGAGGCCCTCCGTGGAAAGGTGGAGGTGATACTCTTCTACACGCCAGTATCGGCCAATGTTGTCCGCGAGGTTCTGCAGTCCATGGACGCCGAAAGGAGGTACACGGTACACCTCATGAGGGGCAAACTGCCCCGCTGCGAGCCACAGCGCACGGTGCGGGATTTCATCCCGGATGACATGGAAGACGTGCTCCGGCTGGAGGCGGAGACCTTTGACGACTACTGGGCGTGGGAGCGCGCATCTTTCTACAGGATAAACGCCATCCCCTCCATAATCTTCCTCGTCGCCGAGCGAGGCGGCGCCTTCGCCGGGTACATAATAGGCAACGTGGCGGGAACGCGTGTTGAGGTCCTGAGCCTCGCTGTGCGGAAGGAGCACCGGAGAACGGGGATAGGCACCGCCCTCATCTGTGAACTCGCAAAGAGGGCGCGGGAGATGGGCGCCCATGAAATGGTTCTGCAGACCGCCGAGGAGTTCACGGGTTCTGTGGAGTTCTACAGGAAAATGAAACTCAGGACGGCGGGCATATTTGAGGTCTATGCCCTGCCCCTGTGAGTGGAAAGTATATATTATCCAAAAATCATAGTGTGTCTGATGGGGGAGAGGCGGAAGGTCATAATGGACTACAGCGGGACATTTGTGGCGTTCGTCTCCGACAACCCGGATGACATCGCGGTGGTTAAGAAACTGCTTCTCTCGGCCCGCGATGCGCTCAACGAGATGGAAGAGGAGGAGGTGCCGGTTAAATTGCACACTTTTTCACTGCGCATACTTTCGTGTCTGAGGGAGAGGTGGAGGGCCGAGCGTTAGAGTTTTGCCCTTATCGCTGCGAGTTCCTGTTCCAGAAGGCTCTTTCTCTCCTCCAGTTCCTGTATCCTCTCATGCAGGTACCTCGCCTCCCGCCGCAGTTCCTCAACCTCTGACATTCTTCTGCGTATCTCCTGTTCTCTCCGCGACAGTTCAAGTTCTTTCTCGTTCAGCATCCTTTCCCGCTCCTCCAGTTTCTCCTGCCTCTCGGCGAGCAGGCGGGCATAGCCGGCCAGTTCGCGCTCCCTGTCCATGAGCGACCGCTCCATCTCCTGCAGGCGCTCCTCCTCATCCTTGAGTATGGCGCGCTTTGACTCCTCAAGTTTCTGGATCTCCTCTTCCAGGTCCAACTTCCTCCTCTCAAGTTCGGCGACCTCATCCTCCTTCCTCTGAAGCGCCTTTTCCCTCTCTTCCAGATTGAACTTCAGGCGCTCTATAACCTCCTCGCGCTTTTTGAGGCTCTCCTCCATCTCGCGGAGACGGCGCTCCTCCTCCGCCTTATACTCCTCCCACTCCGCATACCTGTTGTGGAACTCCGCGAGGAGGTTGCTGATTTCCTCGCTCTTCTCGCTCAGTTTCTGAGAGACCTCCGTGTTCGCGTTTATCAGACCGTCCAGCCACTTCTCGCGCTCAGCGAGTTTTTTCTCCCACTGTGAGAGCGCATACTCCTTCTCAGACACGGCCTTTTCCCTGCTCTCAAGCGCAAGAACCCGTCCGGACAGTTCTTTCAACTCTTCCAGTATCGCCTCTATCTCGTCCAGTTTCTCCGTTAGGGTCTCCTTTTCCCGCTCCAGCGCCTCTCTCTCGGAGGTCCTCAGTTCGCGCATCTCCACTGTGAGGGCCTCCATCTCCTCCATGTACTTGCTGAGTTTTTTCTGCGTGTTCGCGTACTCCCTCAGTATCGCTATCGCGTCGTCCAGAGCCTCTGGGGCCCTGGGTTCCTCCTTCAGCACCTTTTTGGGGAGTTCGCCCCTCAACTTCTTCAGCACATTTATAACGTTATTCACATCCGCCATGTCACCGCACCTCCTTCCTTATGAAGTCCTCAAGGTCCATTATCTGAAATTTTATCCTCTCAAAGTAACTTCTGACGATGTCGCGCGTCTCCTCAGCCACCTCCCTCACGGTGGCGAGTTCGTCCACCTGCGCTTCAAGTTCCCCCAGTTCCGCCTTCAGTTCGTCAAGGAATTCCCTGTTGAGCGTGTCTATCTTCTCCTCCACCTCGTACACCACGGAGTTGAACTTCGCCCCGAGCGACTGGAGGTCCTCCACCTCCTTGATCAGCCTCTTAAGACGCTCCTCCACCTTGGCCTGCCTCTTCTCTAGGGCGGAGATCTTCGTTCTGATCTCCTTCAGACCCGTTCTTATCTCGTTCAGGACCTCCTCTTCAATCTTGGCCATCTCCACCACCTGCCGATTTCAAACGACCTATGTTTTCAACCACGTCGCCCCGAAAGACCGCGCTCGCCGCAACCAGAACGTCGGCGCCATAGGCAACCGCCGTTTTAGCCGTCACAGCGTTGATGCCACCGTCCACGCCCACGAGATAGTGAAACCCCTCCTTCTCGCGAAGGTGCACAGCCTCCTTCACCTTCAAAGCCGCTTCCGGTATGAACGTCTGGCCTGCGAAGCCGGGATTCACCGTCATTATGAGCAGGAAGTCCAGCATGTCCAGAAAGGGTTCCACGCGGCTGAGCGGTGTGCCCGGGTTGACGGCGATGCCCCTCCTCACGGACCCCTCCATCTCCCGCAGGAGAGGACGTAGCGGGATTTTCACCTCGGCGTGCACAGTTATCCACCCCACACCAACCTCCGCGAACCTCTCCCAGTAGAGGTCGGGTCTCTCTATCATGAGGTGCGCTTCAAAGGGAAGAGACGTTTCCTTCCGTATGCTTTTGACCACGACGGGACCGAAGGTGATGTTGGGGACAAAGTGCCCGTCCATGATATCCAGATGAATCACATCCGCACCCCCCTCCTCGCATCTCCTGAGTTCCTCGCCCAGTCGCGAGAAATCGGCGGCGAGTATGGAGGGGGACACGAGCACCATGGGATGAGCATGAGCGGGAACGTTGATAAAGGTAGCGATTTAACTCACGGAGGAATCCCTTTGGCCGAACGCACCACAACGCTTAAAAAAAGCGTTGCCGATTAGCCAGTATGAAGGGCATAATACTCGCAGGCGGGTACGCGAGGCGCCTCGCGCCCATGACGGATTTCGTGCCCAAACCGCTTCTCCCGCTGGGAGGGCGTCCCATGATGGAGTGGGTGCTGGACGCCCTCTGGGACGTGGGGGTGAAGAAGTTCTACATCTCCACCAATGCGCGATACGAGGACCAGTTCAAACTCTGGATGGAGCGCTTCCTCTGCACGCGCCCCTGCCTGGGCATTGAGCTCGTGATAGAGCCAACCACGAGGGAGGAGGAGAAACTGGGCGCCATCGGGGGTCTCCGCTACCTCTTCCGGAATTACGATATAGACGACGATGTCATCGTGGCGGGGGGCGACAACTACTTTGACTTTTCCCTTAAGCCCCTCGTGGAGAAGTTTGAGAGCGTAAAGAAGACCACAATCGCGCTTTACGATGTGGGCGACCTGAAGAAGGCGCAGAGATTCGGCGTGGCAGTCATAGACGAGAGCGGGAAGGTTGTGGAGATGCAGGAGAAGCCGAAAAAACCGAAGAGCACCCTCGTGTCCACCGCCATCTACGCGTTTCCGAAGGGCATTCAGGGTGCGATTGAGGAGTATCTCTCCGGCAGCAACAACCCGGATGCACCCGGATACTTCATAGCGTGGCTGGCAGGGCACCACGAGGTCTACGGTGTGCCCTTCACGGGCACCTGGGCGGACATAGGCACGCTTGAGGCGTACAGAGAGGCCTTTGAGGGGATGTTAAAATCCCTCTAACCCCTTCTTTATCTCCTCCAGCGTCTTCATCTTCTCCTCCAGGTCCTTCTCCTTTCTGGCCAGGTCCTCCTCGCGCTCTATGAGGATTTTCTCCCTCTCCTCCAGTTCCTTTCTCAGCTTTTCCAGTTTCGCCCTCTCCTCCTCCAGCTCCCGCTCCTTTATGCTGAGCATTTCAGCCCTGGCATCCATCTTCTTCCGCTCGTCCTCAAGGTCTTTCTTAGCGGTCTCCAAGTCGTAGAGCTTCGTCTGAACCTCCACGTCCAGCTTTTTCAGCTCCAGCTCCCTCTGCTCCAGCTTTGCCGACCTCTCCTCCAGTTCCCGCTCCTTTGCGCGCAGTTCCTCGCGGAGCGATTCCAGTTTCGCCTTCTCCTCCTGGAGTTCGGCCCTCTCGCGCTCCAGCGCCCTCTTTCTCTCTTCAAGGCCCCTCATCTCCCTGTCCAGCACCTCGCCCCTTTCCTTTATCATCTCCTCCATCTTGCGAAGCGTCCTCTTCTCCGATTCAACGCTGCGCGCCATCTCCTCAAGGCGCGCACGCTCCTCCTCAAGTTTCCTCTCAAGGTTGGCGAGGCGCTCCTCCCTCATATCCATCTCCTTTGCCCTGATTTCCAGTTCCCTCTCCGCCCTGCGGATCTCGTCCATCTTCCTCGCAATGGCCTCCTCTTTCCTCTCCAGTTCTCTCAGGCGCCCCTCCAGGTCAGCGCGGAGCCGCTCCACCTCCGCCTTGAGGTCCTTCAGCCGGCGCGCCTCCTCCCTGAGGCGGTCCCTGGCCGTGGCGATCTTCGCCTCCTGTTCCCTCAGCTCCCTCTCCTTCTGATCCAGCGCCCTCTCCCTTTCCTCCAGTTCCCTGCGCTTCCGCGAGAGGTCCTCCTCGGCCTCCGCCAGTTCGCGGGCACGGCGTCTCAGATTCTCCTCCCTGGTCTCCACGTCCTCCTCCCGGGACATCAGTTCGCCCAGGCGTTCCTCTATCTCCCTCGCCCTGGACTCAACCTCCTCGGCCCTGAGCTCCAGGGAGTATTTCTCCTCCTCTATCCTCTTCCGCTCCTCTTCAAGCTTTTTCCGCTCCTCCTCCAGTTCGTCCGCTCTCCTCTGGAGTTCGCGCTCCCTGTCCAGAAGTTCCCTCTCCCTTTCCCGCAGTTCCTTTGCCTTTCTCCTCAGCTCCTCCTCCCACTCGTCCAGCCGCTCCTTCAGGCGCCTGAGACGCGCCTCCTCCAGCCGCGATTCGTATCCGAGGGGCGCAGATTTATCCTCCTTCGTCGCCCTGCTCGGGCGCGCAGGCCTGATCTCCGGCACGGTCACCCTCGCCTCGGGGTAGATGGATATGAAGTAATCTATATCCAGCGTTGAGGACTTGTAGGAGAAGGAGCGCACCTCCATTATGCAGTTCTCGTCCGCCCCCAGTTCGGCGATGTACTTCAGGGCGGCATCGCCGTACTTCTCCTCGTCCCCGCGGAAATAGGCGAGGGTTATCTCGCCGTGCTTGAACACGAGATAGCCGAGCTGATACGTCCCCCCTCTGAACCGGGAGAACTTGATGTACCCGTCAAAGGCGCTCTCAGCCAGTTCCCTCAGGAGTTCATCAAAGGAGTCCTCGCCGCCGAAGACAGTTCTGACCACCTTTCCGCCGGGAAGATGCATATCTCACACCTCAAAACATATCCAGCAATACCTATAAAAGGGTTGTTGTGAGACGCGCTGGAACAACGTTTTTATCGGTGCCGGCCCATGTGGAGCGAGGTGAGGCGGATGAAGTGGGAAGTCGTGGAGATAACCAAGCCGTCCGAAGATATAAACGTTATAATCGGCTACACGCACTTCATAAAGAGCGCCGAGGATATCTACGAGGCGCTCGTGAATTCCGTGCCCGGCATAAAGTTCGGCTTCGCCTTCTGCGAGGCAAGCGGGGAGCGGCTTGTGAGGTACGAGGGGACAGACGAGGAACTCGTGAGGTACGCTATAGAGAACGCAAAGAGGATAGGCGCGGGGCACTCCTTCGTAATACTGCTGAGGAACGCCTATCCGATAAACGTGCTGCCGGCGCTGAAGAGCACCGTGGAGGTGACGCGGATACTCACGGCCACCGCAAACCCGCTTCAGGTAATCGTGGTTGAGACGGAGCAGGGGCGCGGTATAGTGGGTGTGGTTGACGGGCTGACCCCGGTGGGCGTGGAGGAAGAGAAACACAGAAAGGAGAGAAAGGAGTTCCTGCGGAAGATCGGCTACAAGCTCTAGGATATCCTCTTGTACTTCATTATGGTGGGCTCGTATATCTCGCCGCGGTCCTTCAGGGCCTCCAGTATCTCGTCCAGCCGCGTCTGGCCTATGCCCTCCCTCCTCGCGGCGTCCAGCAGGTCCAGGTAATTCGCCCCCGTGCCCTCGTAGTCCATGTCCTCTATCATCTCCAGCACCTTCGCCTCCATCTCGTCCTCATAGTCGCCGAACTCCGAAACGGGTGGGAGTTCCTCCATGGACACCTCGGGCATGGGGAGTTCACGGAATTTCTGGAGAACCTCCAGGAGCATATCCCTGTAGCCCTCCAGGTTCACATATCCGTACTCCTTGACGGCCTCCACAACACCGTCGGCTATGTAGGCGGGGTAGCCGAGGGCCAGCAAAGCCTCTCTGGTGGGCCTTTCAAGGGAGAGGGCTGCCTCCATGGCCGCTATGCGCATAGCGGTTTTCCTCACCGTGTCCAGTATCCAGTAGGCCCTAACGTCCTCATCGGCCCTCACCACGAACTCGGGGTTGACCGAGAGGTATAGACGGGGTGGCTCACCGCCCATGTAGCCCCTGACCTTTCCGGCGAAGGCGACGAGCATGGGGTTGTCATAGAGCGATTCCGGGTCAATCCTCTGGAGGAAACTCCTACCCTGTGGCTGGTACTGCCCGGCCGTTATGTAAAAGTTTCCCGTGGGGTCCGAGACCACCGCCTTGTAAAAGTCCCTGTCAATCTCCTTGACGTGCGTTAGCACGCCCACGGCGTAAATCCTGTTCACCCTGGCTCCGAGGGGCGTCAGGGCGTAAAAGGGTTCCCTGTCATCGCCTTTGAGCGTGTACCTGACATCTCGCAGTTCGCGGGCGAAAACCCTCCATGCTATCTCTCTCTTCCTCATCCCTCTCACCTCAACTCCTCCAGCAGGAACTCGGCCTCTTCCTCAACGTTCACGGCGATGGGCTTCAGATCCCTGACCAGTATTGTTAGGCCGAACTCATCGGCTATGGCGTTCCCGCGCACCTCCCACGGTCTGCCGAGCAATCGCTCCGATATGGCCTCGTAGACGAAGGAATAGTCGCCGAGCATCTCCTTGCCCTCCTCCACGACCTCCTCCAGCGTTTTCCCCAGGACCCGCTCCGTGATCTCTCTGTTCACTATGCAGTGGGCAGAGCCCGTGCCGTCGTCCAGTACCGCCTTGATCCGCAGGTCGGGCTTCGGGCTTACATGTCCGTGGACGGGGCAGGATGTCGTCGCCAGAACCCTGCCGCACTGCGGGCATCTCTTTATGAACCCGCTACCGGCCTTTATGTCTATGAATACCCCTTCGGCTCTGACGTCGTAGCCGCCCCTCTTCTCAAGGTGGCTGAGCGAGACCACTGGATCCCTGACCTCCACGTCCTCCTCCGTTTCCTCTATCTCGCACCTCGCATCCATCACGAGGGTGGGCATGCCGCGGAACGTTCCGACGTATGCACCCCTGACCCTTATCACCGCGCCCTCCTCCACAGCCACACCCCACGAGGAGAACTGCACCTTCCCCGTCTCATCTCCGAGCACGCCGTGCCAGACCTCCTTCATTCCATCGGAGGTCTCCACGATGCTGCGCTCCACCGAGAGAACCTTTCCGGTCACCTCAACCGCGCCCATCCTGGGCCGGAGGTCCGCCACCTTGGCCACGAGTATGTCCCTCTTCCTCGTCATGGGCACGGCGTCCTGGGGCATCTCTATGAATTCCGTGTTCTCCGAAATCCGCACCTCCAATTTGTCCTGCCATTCCCTGACCTGAACATTCCTTATTTTGTAAACTCCGCCTTTCTTCACGTTCCCCGGCAATTGCCACGCGAAGTAGGGCACGGTGCCCGTCTCATCGGTGAGGAAGCCATAGAACACCCTCCTCTTGACACCCTCAACGGTGATTTCCTTGGGATTTACCGTCACGACGCGCGCTATGACCGTTACCCCCCTATCACCCGCCCTCAGGTCCCCTATCTTCTTTATTCGGGAGGAGAGCAGATGAACGTCACCGCCGTACTTCCTGACCACCGTCCTCTTCGCCTCGTACACCGAAACCTTAAGGTCGTTGAGGTAGCGCGTGAGGAGCGAGCGGACCTCTTCCCGCGATGCCGACCCCTCGGGTATGGCGTTCATCACGTCGTTCACGTGCATTTCCAGTTCGTCTCTCTTCATCGGTCCATCACCCCGCACTGCCACATCAGGAGGGCTATAAAAAATTATCGGGGGGTGCGGGATGCGGGCGGGGAGGCGAAGGCACGCGCGGTCGTGCGGAATGGCCCTCCGGAGATAGTGGATGTCCGGCCGTACATCATAGGCGACATCGCACTAACCTTTGAGATGCGTGTGCTCCGGGCGCGGACGTGCTCGCCTTCGCGTGGGACGTCGGAGATGGGACCGCCGTGATGCACGCCCACATCCGCGAGGCCGTGGATGTCGCGAAGCACAGGTTCACCTGACCGGCATATTACACGGTGCATCTCCGCGTGGTGGACGACGGCGCGGAGTCCCCGCTCCTCCGCGATATGGCCATCGCCCCTGTTCTCTTCGCGCTCATTCTCCACTCCCGCGACCGCGACAACGATGGGCTCCCCGCTTTGAGTGCGCCATGTGGCAGTATGTCCGTTGCGGACCAAAGGAATATATACGGGATGAGGCATAGGTGGGTCCATGGCCTACTGCATCAGGGTCACCGGCATGGTCCAGGGGGTTGGATATCGGGCATACGTCAAAATGATGGCCCAGCGCCTCGGCGTGAAGGGGCAGGTCCGCAACTTAGATGACGGGAGCGTGGAGATCATCGCCGTGGCGGATGAAGTCCGGTTAAAGAGATTCGTTCGGGCGCTGGACGTGAAGGCCGAAACCCCGTTTGAGCCCCACGTGGAGAGCATCAGCGTGGAGGAGTGCGAACCTGAGGGGGAGTTCACAACCTTCTCCGTGGACTACGGGTACGA
>MTNG01000058.1 GCA_002011395.1 Candidatus Aciduliprofundum sp. JdFR-45 | reverse complement strand
GTTTACGATGAGGCCATCTCACGCGGCATATGTCCCTACGAATGCCTGAAATCCGCCGCCCGGCACGCCCACGTGGTTGTGGCGCCGTACATATTTCTCTTCCACCCCGTCGTCAGGGAGAGATTTATAGAGTGGGTCAATGCACCGCTATCCCGATGCATTATCGTTGTGGATGAAGCGCACAACCTGCCAGATTACCTGAGGTCGCTCATGAGCGCCGAACTCAGCGTTCGCACGCTTGAGACCGCCCAGAGAGAGGCAGCGCGTTACGGTTACTACACCGCGGGGGATGATTTCCCGGTAAACATACCGGATCTCCTGGAGATCGTGGAAGACTGCATTTACAGCGTTGCTGGGGATGAGGAGAGGCCCATTGAATACGAGTTCAACGCGCTTCTGCTTGAAAGGCTCGGGATGAGCGGTGGAGGCCTTTTGAAATACATGGGGGCGCTGGAAGACATAGGTAGCGCCGTCAGAGAGAGACGGCTGGAGGAGGAGGGGCTCTGGCGCTCCTACATCGGTGCGGTGGCATCCTTTCTCCGCGCGTGGTTTTCGGATTTTGACGGTGTCAGGTCTGTCGACCCGCGGGGGCCGCGCCTCAGGATGCTCAACCTAGACCCATCGCCCCTTTCATCCGTTCTGCTTGAAGGCAGGTCCTCGGTGAGCGTATCGGGGACCCTCACACCCCTCGCCGAGTACGTGGAGGTGCTCGGCCTGCCCCCCGACACGGAAACGCTGACGGCGGGCAGTCCGTACCCGGCGGAAAACCTCCTCATCATTTACGACGACACCGTGACAACGAGGTACGCGGAGCGCACGGAGGAGATGCTGGACAGGATTGCCGGTAAGGTGTACGAGATACTGAAGAACGTGAAACGCAATGCGATGGTGGTATTTCCATCCCACTTCCTCCTGAGAGAGATACGGTCGCGGCTGCCCATGGAAGTCCTGTCGGACCCCGGAGAGGGATGCTCCGCCGCGCTCATGGACGTCGTGGAGAGATTCCGACGAGAGGGGGGCGTTCTCTTCACGGTCTTCGGTGGCAGGGTGGCCGAGGGAATGGACTTCCCGGGAAAACAACTTGAACTGCTGGTGCTCGTGGGAATACCCTATCCGGCCGCAACGCCGCTTCAAAGAGCCATTAAGAATTACTACGATGCCAGGTTCGGCAGAGGATGGGCCCATGCCTACGAATACCCCGCCCTGAGGAGGATCAGACAGGCCATAGGTCGGCTTATACGGAGCGAGACGGACAGGGGCGTCGCCATCATACTGGACCACAGAGCCGCGAGGTTCGCGGGTCACATCCCCCTCGTGAAAAGTGAAGATGTCGTTGCAGATGCCCTGAACTTCTTCAACCGGAGCAACGAGACCGCGCGACCGCAGGGTGGACACAGCGTTCACACGGATTAACCTTTATGCTTAACAGGTCGGGAAAAGTTTATAAAACATCGTGGTGATATGTTGTATTGGGCCTGATGGCCCAGGAGGACTGAACCATGAAGTATGTGAAGAGGAAGGAAGAAGGAGTGAGCCCGGTTATAGCGACCATTCTGCTGGTCGCCATAACCGTGGTTCTGGTGGCCACCCTGCTGGTGATGCTGCCGACCGGCACGACGGGCGGAACGACCCTGACCGCAAGCCTGACCTACGACCCCAACGACTCGGACCTCAACAACAACAAAGCGGTGTTTAAAGTGTCTATGAGCAACCCGAGCAGCATAGACCCTGCGAAGGTAACGCTGACATCTGTAAATGCAACAACCGGTGCGACGAACACCCTTACCTATGGGACTGACTGGAGTCTGCAGGATCTGAACGGCAACGGCAAGCTGGACACCGGTGATAAGATAGTGGTTACGCATCCTGATATGGTCAGCGGTGCCAAAGTCGTTCTCAGCATCACCGGCTACACAGGCAACGCCGAGGGTGTCATACCTTAAGTAAAAAGCCGAAGCGTTTTCTCCTTTCTTTTTAATTTTTTAAATCTTAATAATCTGTCAGTATTACTCTCTCGCTGTTTTATATGATATAAAAAAGAAATATTTATTAGGATGTTTGCTGATTAGACTCCATGGGTAGGGAGGCGATGCGTATGAAAAAAGAGGAGGGCGTCTCACCCGTGATCGCAACCATACTTCTGGTCGCCATAACAGTGGTCCTCGTAGCCACTCTTATGATGATGCTGCCGTCTGTGACGCCGAGCAACACCAGTCTGATAGGGACCCTGACGTATGACAGGGATTCCTCTGAGCCGACCAAAGCCGTGTTCATAATCAATCTGCAGCAACCCACACAGGCGAAGCAGTCGGCTGTCATAATCACATGCTGGGACGATAATGGCACCCAGAACACGAGCGTGACAACGAGCATCCAGGACGTAAACGGCAACGGAGTTGTGGACAGCGGTGACAGGATAATCGTGGAGTCCACGTACACCATACCCACGGGCTTCAAGGTGTACGTGTCCATATCTGGATACTCCGGAAACATTGAGGGTGTTGTGCCGCCCTGATGGGGTCAGGAAAATATCTTTCTGATCCTCTCCGCCTTTTTTCTTCCGATGCCCTCAACCCGCATGAGTTCCCCCACATCTGCCTCCGCTATTCTCTTGATGGAGCCGAAGTGCTCCAGGAGGCCCCTCGCCAGTTTGTCTCCAATCCCCGGGATGGATGAGAGCATATAAACCTTCCAGTCCTCATCATCCACGTAATGCGGCTGAAGTTTTCTGAGGCGGAATTCGCCTTCTCTGTCGTTCTTACCCCCCACTTCACGGGCATACAGCGTCCTTATGAAATCCTCAAACCCACACCGAACTGTGAAAACCGGCACGCCGTAGACGAACGTGACCTCCTGCAGGAGGCCGTAGACCTGACTCCACGCCACTCGCCCCAGTTCAACCTGTTCCGACAGGTCGCCATCAATCACGAGCATTTTCCTTTTTATTTTCGCGCCCATGAACTCCTCCGCCGCGGATATCCTGTGCATCTGGTTCCAGATCCTGTTGTCCACCATGGAACCCACGAGGTCATGGGGCGTCTTTCTCTCCACGAGCGCACACCCATCGCCACCAACTATGGCGAGGTCGCCCACGGGCATCGGGAGAACCTCTGTGACCTCCGCAAACTCCGCCAGTATCCTTATAAGCTTTTTCTCGCGATAATCCACGTACACCTTCGGACCAACACCTTCCTCATGCATAGTAATACTCCCCGCGTCTCTTCTGCTCCCTGTCCGTGTAACTACCGGGCTTGTTTATGCGGGGCCTCTTCGTCTCCCCATCTCTTCTGAACGTTATGTCCATGGTCCTCAGAAACTCGTTCATGCCCTCGCGCATTTCAAAGGGACCGCACGCCTCGCCCCGCACGCCCGGCTCACCGCTGAAGACCATGATGGAGTCGGATATTATGTCTATGAAGTACACGTCGTGGTCCACGACGAGCGCGCTCTTCCCCCTCTTCTCCATCACCCTCCGTATGACGCGCGCCGTAACCATCCTCTGGTTGGCGTCCAGGTAAGCGGACGGCTCGTCCAGAAGATATATATCCGCCTCCCTGCCCAGACAGAGGGCAACCGCNACNCTCTGGAGCTCGCCGCCCGAGAGGTCCTGAACTTCCTTGTTGAGAAGTGGCTTCAGGGAGAGCGGATGAAAGACCTCCACCCGGAAGAAGTTGTCCTCCACGTACGTCTCGCGCAGTGCCGTAATCAGAAGTTCCTCCACGGTGCCCTCAAAGTCCGGCTTTATGTACTGCGGCTTGTAGGATACCTTCACGCTCACATCAACCGCGCCCTTCGTCGGCTCCACAACACCCGCGAGCATCTTCACGAAGGTGGTCTTTCCCGTGGCGTTTTCACCCACGACGCCCACAACCTCACCGACGTGGATGGTTCCGGGGTGCACGGAAAGGGCGAAATGCTCGTACCTCTTCTCCAAATACGCCCACGAGACAAGGGGCACCCGATCCACCTCGGCCCTGGGGGGGTGCTCGGTGAACTCTATCTTCCAGTCCCTGAACCTTATGTTCTCCTCCCTGAGATAGCCCTCCAGGAAGGAGTTTATCGCGTGTCTCACGGACTTCGGTTGCGAGACGATTCCGTAAGCGCCCTCGGAGCCGTACAGGATGTGCACCTCGTCTGCCAGAAAATCCAGAATGGCGAGGTCGTGCTCAACCACATAGACGTTTTTGCGCTCTGACAGGTCTTTGATCACGGTGGATATCCTCAACCTCTCCTTTATGTCCAGGTAGGAGGACGGCTCGTCGAAGAAATAGACGTCCGCGTCCTTGAGAAGCGTTGCGGCTATCGCCACCTTCTGGAGTTCACCCCCGGAGAGGTTCCCGACGTCTCTGTCCAGAACGCGGTCCAGACCCATTATGGCCGTGACCTCGTCCAGCCGGCCACCCTCGTCCGCCTTCCTGAGCAGGTCCCTCACCCTCCCCTTGAAGAGGCGCGGGATCCTGTCAACGTACTGCGGTTTCAGCGCGGCCCTCATCTCACCGTCCCTCAGACGGGAAAAGTACTCCCCGTGGACCGTTCCTGCATACCGCTCCACCACGCGATCCCATGACGGTGGATGCCCGTAATCGCCGAGATTGGGAATTACGATTCCGGATAGCACGCTTATCGCCGTCGTCTTTCCCACGCCGTTGGCGCCGAGCAGCCCTATGACCTTCCCGCTCTTCACCGCCGGTAGGCGGTACAGACGGAAGCCGTTTTCACCGTACTGATGAACGAGGTCCTCCCTCAACTCCTCCGGAAGCCCTATGATCTTGATGGCGTCAAAGGGACACTTGTGAACGCATATCCCGCAGCCCACGCACAGCTCCTCAGAAATGACCGGCTTTCCATCCGCATCAAACTCTATCACCTTCACACCCTGGCGGGCCACGGGGCAGAAGGAGTGACACTCCCTGCCGCACTTTTTCGGCTGACACCTGTCCCTCAGAAGAACCGCTATGTGCATTCGCCTCACCCGCTCAGAATTCCTCAGGCCTCGAGTACCAGATTTCCTCCGGGAGTTCCTCGTATATCTCGGCGGTGTCCTCGGGCTCCTCTTCTTCCACGACCTCCACCCGCTCGGCGGCCTCCCGTATCCTCTCCGTGTTCATCACCCAGTAGTGGATGCGCCATTCCCTGCCGTCGTGCAGCGTCGTCTCCTCCCTCTCGGAGTATATGAGACCGAGGTCCTCAAGGAGATAGAAGAGATTGCGGTCATCCTGCTCCAGTATGTTGTCTATTATTCGGTCTCCGTATCCGAAAAAGTTGAGTATGTGCTCCGCCAGCTGATGCGCCTCCTCCAGACTTATCTCCCTCATAGAGTTCGCAATAGACCTTGCTAAGAGGTCTATCGTTATCGGACTTTCCTCTTCCCTGCCTACCATGGTTATGACTGGCACCTTTCACACCTTCGCTACAGGGTTTAAGATACGTGTGCAAACATAGATAAATGTTTCGAAAACTCTTACACGTATATTTAAATTCCTAACACTGGATGTAAAAAACAGGAAATTTCAGAGCATGCGCGCCATCTGCGCGTGGGGGACGCCCTCTATGTAGAGCACGTTCTCCTCCGCAACGCACCCCAGTTCAATGGCAACCCCGACCGCCCTCTCCCCCACGAGGTTCGCTATCGTCGCGATTTTCAGCGCGTTTTTCAGACCCTCCCTGTCCACCAGTACCTCGCGGTAGAACGACTCGCGGACCTCCAGACGCAGTATGCCCTCGCTCAGCGTGCGTCCCAGGAGTTCGGCATCGCACGCTGCGAGTAGCGTTTCGCCCCGCACATGGTACATCTTCATGGCTATGTCAGTACTGGATCGGCTCATACATACCGTGCCTCTTCTCTATGATCCTGCCGCTCTTGTAGAGCTTCTCAACCGCCTCCATGATATCCTCCCTGCTGTACCTGTTCCCCTCTGTCTCCATGACACCCTTCACGATCTCGTCAATGTGCACCGGCGCCTTCAGGTCCCTGTGCTTCTCCCTTATGACGTTCATAACGGCGTCTATGAGCTTCCGCGTTTTCCTCCCCATGCCGGAGTGTATGACCGTCATGTCCACTATGCCCTCGTCGGTGGCGACCTCGGACATGAAACTCATCATTATCCTCTTGGCCCTCTCAAAGTCCTCCATGGTCACCCACTCACTGAGGCGCGCCCTCGCGGAGGCCTCAGCCAGACGGACGAGCGCCTCCAGCTGCCGCGGGGTTATGGGTATGGAATCGTCATCAACGCCCCTCTTCCTGAGGGTCACGTAGAAGTTCCTCATGGCCTCCTGCACCTCCTCCGTGAGCATGGGTATGACCTTTCTCTTCGCATAGGCGATGTACTTTTTGAGCAGGGACGTGGATATCATATGCTCCTCGGGGGGCGTTTCAACCTCGTATCCCTCCATGGCGGCCTTGGCCAGCATCTCGCCCTTCCTGTGGACGTAGTTCAGCATGTGGTCCGCCAGACGCGCGTCCCTCTGGGGGTCCGGGCGGTCTATGATCTTGAATATGACGTCAAACCTGGATATCAGAGGGGGTGGGAGGTCAATCTGCTCCACTATGGGCCTGTCCTCGTCAAACCTCCCGTACTTGGGATTCGCCGCGGCGAGGACCGAACAGCGGGACATGAGAACAGCGTTTATGCCCGCCTTGGTCACGTGTATCGTCTGCTGCTCCATGGCCTCGTGCATGGCGCTCCTGTCCTGAGGGGACATCTTGTCCAGCTCGTCTATGGCGGCCAGACCCATGTCCGCGAGGACAAGCGCGCCCGCCTCCAGAGTCCAGCCGCCCTCGCCGAACTCATCCTTCACGGCCGCGGCGGTGAGGCCGGCAGCGCTCGCGCTCTTGCCCGACGTGTATATACCGCGGGGCGCGAGGTCCGCTATGTAGCGGAGCAACTGCGACTTCGCGGTGCCCGGATCTCCCAGGAGCAGCACGTGTATGTCGCCCCTGACACGTGTCCCGGACGGAAACCTCTTCTCAACGCCTCCAAAGAGTTGAAGCAGGAGCGCCTCCTTCACGGTGTGCATCCCGTGTATCTCGGGGGCTATGGACGCCACCAGACGGTCTATCACGTTGGGGTCGCTGGCCAGTTCCTTTATAGCACTCTCGTCCTCCGGCGTGATGTCCTCAAGGTCCTCATCCTTGGTGAGTTTCTCTATGCTTATAACGTGGAGGTAGATGTCAAAATCGGTTGACTGCTGAGGCCCCCTCCTCTGGCGGGGGAGCAGAACGCCGTTGAGTATCACCCTGTCGCCGGGGACGAGACGACCCGCGAGGTCCTCAAACAGGTACGCGGTTATTCTTTGCGGCTGCTCCCCTCCCCTCATCTCCTCCGGGAGGTCCAGGAGTTCAACCTTCTGGACGTCCATGAATATGGATGCCTCGGGTACTAGGATGAAGCGCGTCTTCGCGGCCCCCACGCCGCACCTCTCGCAGGCGGGCGGTTTTGAAATCCTGACATCGTGCTGCACGACGAATGTGTACTCCTCGCAGTGGACGCATTTGAAGGCCCCGAGGTAGAGGCGCGGCCTCACCTCCGAACTCTTCTTCACAATCCCCTTAATGCTGACCATTCGTCCGAGGTCCCTGCTGCGGAGGTTGCGCACCTCCCTCTTAACATCCCGTGGCAGGTCGTAAAACCGGAAGTATATGACACCGTGAGGGGGAAATGATGGGTATTTTCTGCGGACTATTGACCGCATGAGTTCTATGTGCTCCAGCGGGTTCTCCAGAAAATCCACCGCGAGTTCCGGGTCGTACTCCTGAACGAGGTGGAAGGGTATATCCACGCTCTTCTCATCAGGGTAGGTCTCCACCACCTTCTGGATGTAGGGATATATCCTGAACACCTCAAAGAACTCGTCCCACAGGCGCTTTCCCTCTTCCCTGGTGAGTCGCGAGGCCATGCGGGGAGAGGTAGGGGCTACCCGTTGATAAAGGTTGCTGAGAGGGTGGGAATTTAAACTCACCGAAAACGATATATCCAACGTAAATGCTACTGCTCCGATATGGAGTTCTGGAGGGATGGAGCATGGACCTGAACCTGCTTGAAAAGGCCATAGCCATCGCGGAAACGAGTTTGAAGCCGGACGTTGAGGAGGCGCTCCGGAGAGCACTGGAAGTGGAGGAGGACGAGACGGCCAGGGCGAACCTCAGGGCCATACTGGAAAACGTGGAGTACGCCAGGAAGGCCGGCGTGCCCATGTGTCAGGACACCGGGCTGCACACTTTCTTCGTGGAGGTGGGCTACGACTTTCCGGAGAGACACAGGATAAAGGAGATGCTCACGGAGGCGGTTCGCAGAGCCACGAAGCGCGTTCCGCTGCGTCCCAACACCGTGAACCCCTTCACGGGCGAGAACCCCGGGGACAACACGGGGAGGCATGTGCCGTACATCCACTGGGAGTTCGTGGAGGGCGATGCCCTGAAGATAACGCTGCTCCCCAAGGGAGGTGGCAGCGAGAACATGTCGGCGCTGGCCATGCTGCGGCCCGGCGACGGCATAGAAGGCCTGAAGAGATTCGTGATAAGGAGGGTCGCGGAGGCGGCCGGTAAGCCCTGCCCGCCAACGATACTCGGCATAGGCATAGGGGGCGGGGCGGACATAGCGCTGGAACTCGCTAAGAGGGCTCTGCTGCGGCCCATAGGCGAAAGGTCTGATTACGGCCCCGCCGCGGAGCTGGAGGAGTATCTCATAGAGAAGATAAACTCGCTCGGCATAGGGCCCATGGGAATGGGCGGTAAGACGACAGTGCTGGACGTCCACATAGAGTGGGCGCATCGCCACCCCGCCACGTTCCCCGTCGGTCTCGTGTTCCAGTGCTGGGCCCACAGATATGCGACCGTTATAGTGAAGGGCGACAGGATAGAGGTGGTGTGATATGGAACTCGTGACGCCCATTTCAGAGGAGGATGTGAGGCGCCTGAAGGTCGGCGACGTGATATACGTGACCGGCACGCTCTTCCTCGCACGGGACGAGGCGCACAAAAAGATGCTGGAAGAGGGCGCGCCCATCCCGACGGAGGGGGGCGTGCTATACCACTGCGGCCCCGTGGTGATGAAGGAGGGCGATGAATGGAAGGTCGTCTCCGCAGGTCCGACCACCAGCGCCCGTATGGAGATGTTTGAGTACGACTTCATAAAGCGCTTCGGTGTGCGCATCATAATAGGCAAAGGCGGAATGGGCGATAGAACCCAGAAAGCGCTCGCGGAGTTCGGCGCTATTTACGCCGCCTACACGGGAGGCGCAGGGGCTCTCGCCGCGCGCGCCATAAAGAGGGTGCGAGAGGTTCACTGGCTGGACGAACTCGGCATACCCGAGGCGGTATGGG
>MTNG01000008.1 GCA_002011395.1 Candidatus Aciduliprofundum sp. JdFR-45 | reverse complement strand
CCGTGATATGGGCCACGCCGGATCAACTGGAACAGCGCGAACTCATAGGCAAACTCTTCTACACGGTGAAGGAACTGGGCGTGGTGCTGGCCACAGTGGAGGAGCATGCGAAGCCCGGCGAGACGATAGGCGAGGATGTCCTGATCCCGGTGTACCTCTCGGACGGCGTTATCCATCTGGAGTACTACCCCGTGGGCGGCGCCTTCAACAGGACCCTCCAGATCATAAAGATGAGGGGGACCAAGCACGGCGAAGGGGTGTATCCGTACATATTCGTGAGGGGCGCAGGCATAGTGGTCAGAAGCGCCCCGACGGAGGTTGAGGAGGTGAAGCCCGGGGACTACTCCGAGGTATTTGACAGGGCGATAAAAACTGCCCAGAGCATGAACGCCCCCGAACACGTTATTGAGAAGATAAAGAAGATCCGGGACAACTGGCAGTATCCCTACTCCCCGGAGGAGGTGCTGGAGATACTGTTTGACTCGTTCAAACTTAAGAGGTGAAACGGCTGTATGATGCCCGGTGTGGGACAGAAGAAACTCGAGAAGACCATGGAAGCGGAGGACGTGACGCTCCTCCGCTATCTCGTGGATCTGTGCCTCCGCGAACTCCAGAAGGAGGGCGGAATAGACATCGTCCTATTCGTGGGCGTGGATGGGCGCATATTCGCCTCGCAGGTTCCCGAAGACCTGACCCCTCAGCAGTATTACCTCCTGAACATATTCAAGTCAAACCTCTACCACATATGCAACCAGTTGAAGAGCAAGAATCTCCGCGTCATAATGGAGCAGTACTCCCACGGAAGCATGATCATATCCAGCGTCGGTGATTACGCGTTTCTCGCATCCATCATCTCTCGCGAACTCGGCTACGAGGACGTGCAGAGGGTGATAAAGGCGGTTCTCAAGTGGAGCGTCATAGTGAACCACGTCTTTCAGTTGAAGCCCATGAAGGGCCGGGCCGTTGAGGGGTACCCCGAGGAGATCCAGAAGGAGTTGAAACGCCTCAGCAGGAAACTCTTCGTTGATCACTTCTCGCACACCAAGCAGTACAGGAAGAACATGGAGATTCTCCAGCACCTGAAGAATAGAATATCCGAGGTTCTCGGCGTCGGCATGGCGGATGAGGTCATAGTGCTGACCTTCAACGAACTCGGGACCACCGCTCCGTACATGACCGATGCCCTCTGGAGGAGGTTCGTGGAGATAGTGATTGAGAGGCACATAAGGCCGATGCGGGGGGATGTGATAGCGGACGAGACGTACAGGACGTGGATGTCGGAACTGGAGCGGAAGCTCCGCTCGTTTGTGTGATGCCGCATGGTTGAAGTGGAAAACCAGGAGGAGAGCCAGGGCGGGCAGGAAAAGGAAGTGGAGTACGCCGAGAGGGAGGAACTTCTGGCCCTCCGCGCGGAGGTGCAGGAACTCCAGAGCGCCGTTATGGAGGAGATTAACAGGGTGCGCGCGGAGATGGAGGGCAAACTGAAATCCTTTGAAAGGCGCGTCTCGCAGGACAGGAAGGACATAGACCGGGGGATGGAGGTTCTTAAGGAACTCAATCACAGGGTCTCCCGCATCTCCAAGAAACTCCGCCACATATCCGAGGAGATCGGTCTGGAGGAGGAACTGGACGTCAACAAGGTGCCGGCCAACATTCTGGAGAGCGTCTATCAGTACACGCTGGACGACGCCGTGAGGGCCATGCGGCACATGCTGGGAGTTCACGATGCGGAGAGGGAGGTGCAGAACATACTGGAGGAGGTGCGCTTCCTGACGAGTGGGACTGAACTCTTCCGCTACGTGGACGGCTGGATAAAGATACGCGGCATAGCGAAGGCCATAGAGACGGGAATGATCAGCGCGAAGCAGATACACATAACGTACACAGAACTTCTCAGGAAGATACAGGAGAGGATCCCGGGATACAGGCCCAAGAACTTCCGTGCCCTCATAAAGACAAAGGGCCAGGAGTTCGCCATAGACCGCACCACGGAGAACACGAAACACATACTTCAGCTGGAGACCGTTGTGGAACGTCTCCGTCTGGATATGCAGCGCACTTTCCTAAGGCTGGATCAGCAGCAGCAGGAACTTGAATCCCTTCGCAGACATCTGAGCGAACTGGACACGGAGTTTGCTGCCCTCAGGGATTCCGTGGACAGCGGTTTCAAAAAGATGGAAGAGATGCTTTCCCTCCTCGGGGATGCCGTTGAGGTCCTCCGTGAGGATATGAGGTCCATCAAGGAGATTTCAAGGGCAGAGGAGGCCGAACCACCCATGGGCGACACGGACAGCCTGCTCCTGAACTCCATACCCCCATCCGGAATATCGCTTGAGGACCTTCAGGAGATGTTCTCAGAGTTCATGGAGCCGAACGAGGTCGCCGAAGCCCTCCAGAGGTTGAAGGAGACGGGGCATGTGGTGGAGGGCAAAGGAAAACTGTTCAGCCTCCAGGTCGTGAAGGAGGAGGTGCTTGAGAGTATACCGGACGGTGGCATATCCTACTCCTCCCTTCGCCGGTCCTTTTCCTGGCTGGGGGAGGCGTTTGATGTCGTCATCGGCGCGCTCAGAGAGGAGGGGCGCGTTATGTTCAAGGAATACGGTAAGGGAAAGAGGGTCTTCAGAACCCTCGTGGAAGAAGAAAACGGAGGTGATTGAAAATGCTGGATATAGCCCTGGTGTCCCTGATACAGGACATGAGCGAAAAGGCGGGCGTAGAGGGGACAATACAGTACTGGCTGCGAGTCGGAGAGAACCTGGCAAAGAGAATGGGAAAGGAGGCCTACATGGGCTGGCCCTCGTTCAACGTGGCCCTGAGGGAAGGCAGAACCGCCTTCTCCATAGAGGGAAACGTTGTGGCCCTGACGGACCTGGCCATCACGGACGTGGACGGGGACGTGGTCGGATACATATATGCGCTTGAGACGTGCGTCTTCCACCCGACAATACTGCGCATAAGGTACAGCGTGGGCGAACTCCCGAAGGCCGACAAGGCCGTGGCCGAGGAGTACAACATGACGTACCGGGACATAGCGGTGTGCAACTTCTGCATAATACACCAGAAGTTCAGGGAAGAGGTTGCCCGGAACATAACGGTGGCCGGACAGGCGCTGGAGGCCATGCTTCTGGCCAACAGGGGATTCACGGGTGAGACAAAGATAGTTGAGGACAACCTGAGGAAGATCGGCATAAATCCCGATTTCGTGAGAAGTCTCCTCAGGAACTACGCCTGCGTGTTTGCCCTCGTGATGAAGGGGGCGAAACTTCGCGGGGAGGTGAGTGAAGAATGACCAACGAGCAGCATATGATAGAGGACAATCCCATAGTGGACATAGCCACCTATCTTTTCTTGGAGGACATAGCGGATAAGCAGGGTGCGGCGGGTATGATGAACTACCTGATGAGCCTTGCGTACTCTCTGGCGCGGAGCATGCCCGAAGAGGAATACTCCACGTGGGAGGAGTTCCGCGAGGCGCTGAGGAGAGGAGAGTCCATCCTAGCCGCCTTTGAGGAGGTGGAACCTGTTTCAGACCACTGCATAGTCACCAAGGAGAATCCCTTCCTGCGGGGGTGGATGGAATATACGAAGAGGATAGGCGAGTTCCCGTCAATACACCGCGAGGTGGCCGAGAGTTATAACTCCCGCATAACGCCCACGGCCGTTGACACCCACGATGTGATACTCCAGACGTACAGGAAGTCCGCCGCCGAGAGGATACGCGTGGCCGGCAAGAGGATAAAGGTGGCCCACATAGCCACGGTGTCCCCCGACGGCACCAAGAAGATAGCGCCGGAGGAGTGGCTCCCCATATTGCTGGAGAAGGCGAGGATATCCAGGACGCAGCTCAACATGCTTCTCAGGAACAACAGCGCCGTCTGGGTGGTCTATCCAGAGGAGTGACCCTCCCCCCATTTTATTAATGGACGGGGTGCGTCGGTGAAGGTAATTGCAGAGGACAGTGATTTCCGATACATGCTGTTTGAATCGCCCAAGGATGTGGACACTGTTAGGATAGAGAATTTCGGGTTTTTCAGAATATATGGAGTCAATGAATACAGGGACACATTCAAGGTATGGCTCAGGAAGTTCCCGCGGCCGATATTCATAGGGGTCGTGCGTGGGGATGAGATGGTGGCGTGGGAGTACACGGACCATCTGAAGGAGGAGGGCATAACAACCCCCGTGAATGTACTGAGGGCCATTGAGGTTCGGGAGGACTACCGCCAGCGCAGAATAGGCAAGAAACTCCTGGCGCTTGCGTGCATATACACGCCCGGATATCTCATCACAAAGCCCATAACGAAGAGGTCCGAGGAATTTTTCAGAAAGATGGGTTTCGTTGAGATAGAAAAGTACCCCATCTTCTCAAAGTTTCACTACCTCCGTGGCTATCTGGTGCTCCCCCTATCGCGCAAAATGGACCTGATATTTGAGATACCATCTCTATTTACCAAGGTATCGGTGTGACGGAATCATTTTTTCCATTTGGGAACCGCCGTGGCCGCGCGCCGTCTGCGCATACCGTTCATGAGGATAAAGCCGGCGGTGCCGAATAGGCCGAAGGCCAGAATATACAGAACCCAGGTGTAGTCCTGTTGCTCCTCTCCGTAGTAGAACTCCTCGGTGTACACCGTCTGACCGGTGTTGAACAGGGTCGCTGACCCTTCAACCTCCACCCTGAGGGTGTGCTCCCCCCGCTGGATGTCCGGCACGCTCCACGTGTACATGACAGTCGTGTTTGCTCCCGGTGCTATTTTGGACGCGGTGGTGTTGCCTATGTACTTCCCGTCCACGTAGAAATGGACCCGCACGTTTTCAATGGTCGTGTTGGTGGGGTTGGACACCACCACGCTGAATGTGATGCTCTCCACCACCTCCACGCGGTATCTGATGGTTCTGGAATAGTGCGTGTCCCCATCCGATGCCAGCACGCGGAACACGACCTCCACTTCCTGTGGGCGGCTGGGCATGGTGACCGTCACGTTGAATTTTCCGCTTTCGCTTTCAACGGTCTGGGGCTCCGTGGGGCTCGCCCCGGCGAGATTCTCCCCCACTATGTAATAGTAAAGGGTGTAATTGTCGTATACCCCGTAACACACGATGCTGTAATCCACCTTTGAACCCACGCCCGCCTTTTGTGGGCCCACAACTTTGACGTCAAAATCGGCCTGTTGGGCAACTGTCACGGCGGGGACGACCAGAAACGCGCTCACCAGGACTGCATAGACGAGTGCGATTCTCATTTTTCACCGCCTCCTGGAGGAAAGGTGAAGCGCCACGAGCAGAAGCGCGACGCCGGTCATTATGGTGTACCATGGGGTGTAATCCTGGGAGGACACAGGGCCCACGTTGTTCCCCTGCACCTCTATCTGAAGAAGGGTTATCTGTGGAACGGTTATATCCACGCCCCTCTCTGCGGCGACGTATCCGTCGTTTGTGGCTATGTAGACCCTGAAGGATCTTGATGCCCTCCCGCCCAAGTGCTCTATCAAAACGACCGCGTCCTTCCCCTCGCCCGGTTGAAGCGTGATGGGCTGCACGCTCTCAACCCTCCAGCCCAGGGATAGGAGTTCTTCCACGTTGCTGACGTTCACTGTCACGTTGACATCAACGTTGCCCCCGTTGAGCACGTGGATCTTCAAAACGAGTGTCTCCCCGTTCATGGAATACGAGGCATCGCCGAAGGTTATGTTGTGGTGCTCGCTCACGTTTATGCTCACCTCCAGCCGGGAGGCCGTTGTCCAGTACCTCCCGACGATGGCCACATCGTTCTTGCCGAAATCCGCGCTCTCCGGCACTTTTATGTAGGCGGTGACGTAGGCGCTTTCCTGGGGCTCCACCGTCACCTGAGACGGCAGGAATTTCATCCCCCATGCATCTGTCCCCGTTTCAAACTTCACGGTCTCGGGGATGTTCCCGTTGTTGATCACCGAGAGCACCACGGTGGCGTAATCGCCCACGCTCACCCAACCGCTATCCGCTTCAACGAGTTCCAGCGATACCGAATGTCTGGTGTTCCTCGTGAGGGTTATGTCCACAACGGTATCCGTGTAAAGTGAAAACTTCTTTGAGAACGTGTAACTAACGGACATGCCGTACTCCTGGCGTGTGAGTTCGCTTCTGAAGGTGTAGTTGCCTTCGGGGAGGACGAGAGAGTAAGCGCCGCTGACCCTGACATACCACGTGAAGCCTTCCTGGAAGTCCACCTTGAGTATGCCCTCAACCATCTCACCGTTCAGGTAGTACCCGCCCGAGACGGTGTGGGCACGGGACAGGTCAGCCTTCAGATGCGTGTCCGTTTTGACCGCCAGCCGCTCCACATGGGCCGCCCCGCCCTTCCGGATGTAGATGACGTACGTATCCGGCGTGAGGTACAGGATGGCCCTGCCGTTTGCGTCCGCCGTGAGGGTTTGGACAGGGATGCCCGAGGAACCGGTATAGACCTCAACGGTGGCGTACTCCGCGGGTGCGCCGTTTTCAAGGGCGAGTATATCAAGCGTGCATTTGACCTCCTCCATGGTCGTGGTCATTACGATGTCGGTGTGCTCCTGAAGGTCCACGGAGGTGGATGCGCGGTAAGCGTATTCCACGCCCTCTTCGTACCTCTGAGCGTGGAGATAGAGGTCATACGTCCCCGGCGGCAGGACCAAGGATATCTCCCTCGCCACGGTGAAATTCATGACTATATCGCCTGTGGTCATCGTGAGCGTCGCGGTGCCGTCGTACCCGTCCACCGTGATGTTGAGGAAATACCCATCCGCGGGCAACAGCGTCGTATTTGTGTTCTCAAACAGGTTCACCTTTTCTATGGTTGCCATAACCCTGTCGGGGTCCGAGGTGTAAACGGTGTACTCTCCGAGGGGCAGGAGGGTTGCTCTCTCGTGGCTCACGATGTTCCCGTCGCTTCTGAAGACACTTATGTACTTCAATCCGGAGATGTTCAGCCATGCCCTCGGGGTAATGTTGATCCAGATGTCAGCCCGTTCCTCTCCGACATCAATTGTGACGTTGGTGGGGTCATCCACCCTGACCGCGAGACCCGGTGACTCCACCTCCACGGTGTACGTCCCGGGCGGAAGCGCCACCTCCGCCTCCCCCGTGTCCGTGGTGGCCGTGACGTTGTCGCCCGTCTCGGGGACGAAGGTTATTGTGACCCTCCGCTTGAACTCAGACCCGTCGTACAGCACGTGTACGAGGGCATCAACGGCCTTTTTACGAACGGTGATGTTCGCTCTGTCCCCCTCTATATCGCTGTACAGGACGGTGCGCCCCACCATGAGAACATCCACATCGTAGTTCTCATTCGGCGAGTAAAGGGTCACGTTTCCCTTCACGGTTGCGAGGGCGTACACGGGGATCCCACCGACCTTCAGAATGGCCAGACCGTTGTTGATGTAGTCGCCGTCCACCTCACGCACAGAGACCCTCACGGGCGTCGTGTAGTTGGAGAGAGTCACGGTAACGCGCGTTGGTCCAGACACCGTGAACTGCGTGTATCCCACCTTCGCCTTCGGCTCGCCGGTGGGGAAGTAATTGCCACCTATCACATAACTGCCCGCTGGCACATAGGTGAACGCCACGCCCGTTGTGTTTGCGTTCATCCTCAGTATGTCGTTCCCCCTGAAGAGAACGGCTCTCGCCTCGGAGGCGGCCTTTCCGTTGTAAAGGTAATTGACTGTCAGCGGGTAGGCCTCCTCAACCCTGAGGTCCACCCTCATATCCCTCTCCAGCACAACGGTCTTGAAGTTGGCAAACACCCTGTCGCCCTCTCTCTCCTCAATGTACACGCTGTATATGCCCTTTGGGAGTGTAACCCTGTAATATCCCCCCGGTGGCAGACGTATAACCTTCGTGAAGCCCAATCCTGACTGTTCGTAGAAGGCGATTATGCCCGTTGCTCCCGGGGCATACCCGTCAATCCTCCCTTCAAGAACGGCCGCGTCGTAAACGTTGAGCAGGGCATGGTGACTCTCGTTGAAACGCGTGAACGTCACGTTCTGTGGCTCCATCACGTATTCATCGCTGTTGAGCGTGATCTCGTATTCGCCGGGAAGAAGATTGACCACAGCGCTCCCATTGGCCGCTGGGCTGAAGCGGTACTCCCTATCATGGGACCTGACGGTGAAGTTCAGAGTTGTGAGGTTGAGCTCCCTCTCACCCCTGTAGGCGACGGTGACGTATAGCCGCGACGGCTTCGCTGGTATGTCACGGGAATAGTTCTGTCCGGGTGCAAACTGGTATGTCAGCCCTGTTGGATAGTCCTTACCGTCCACGTTGAGATATATGCTGTACGTGTGGGGCGGCACACCATGGGCCGTGTAGTAACCGCCCGTGGCCGGGAACTCGTACCTGAGTCTGAGGGTGTCGTTTCTCAGAACCACATTCGCCCCACGGAAGACCTCCTCTCCCTGGTCGTAGGCCCCGTTCAGGTTCTCGTCATAGTACACGAATCCCCTGCTCGCTGAGCTTCTGACCTGCACGTTCATGGTTATTATGTAATCGGGGATCCCGTCCATGTTTCTGTCGCCCACCTCGCGCGTCGCCTGCTCCTCTGTCACGTTGAACCTCTTCTGAGCGAGGACGGTCTTCTCCGCCATGGTGAGTTTGTCGTAGTCGCCGTCGGTGGTGAACCGAAGTGTGATGTTTCCGGCCACCGAATACAGACGGTAGTGTCCCGTCCCGTCCGTGAGGGTGGTCGTGTGCGGTATGCCGTACTCGTCGTAAAGGGTCACGCGCACGCCAGGCAGCGGCGTTCCGTCCTCAAGGGTGACCCTGCCCTCCACGATGGCACCCTCGTAGAATTTTATGAAGACCACGTCGTTGGGCAGAACCTGATAGGCCGGCGGGAAGAGGTCCACTCTGCCCTCCCCCCTGAGGTAATGCTGAACTCCCTCTTCCAGGCTCACGGGCTTCCACGCCTCCGGGTGCTCCTGGTAGTTCTCGTAGGGGTTCCAGTAAACCGTCTTGTAAACGAGTTTGAAATGCGTCAGGTTCCACGCCTGCATGGGGTTCTTGTCGTAGAGGTTCTGGCTTATGCCGGGTATGCCGTCGCTCAGCCCCACCTCCTTTCCAGAGTAACCTATGAAGGCCCTGTAGAGCATGCTGTTGTAGAACATATCCTTGTACACGATCTTGTAGTTTGTTATCTTTATCCCCGGAGGAGCCGACTGTATGGGATGCTCGTTCCCGTACTCATCAACCACGTATATCTCATAGAAATCTATCGGTATGACGCTGCCCGTCCGCGTCTCAACAACCCGCCTATCGGAGAGTTTGGCCGGTGCGTAGAAAATACCGGTGTTCCTGCCGCTGAAGGGGAAGAGGCGGTAATCCACGGCG
>MTNG01000028.1 GCA_002011395.1 Candidatus Aciduliprofundum sp. JdFR-45 | reverse complement strand
AGGGTCCTCAGGGACGAGGTGCACAACGAGAAGATGAGGGAGGAGATCAAGGTTTCGCTTCTCAAGACAGAGATGACCACGCTCCTGCATGGCTTCGTCAGGAAGAAGGAGGAGCATTTGCTGAGGGAGACCGTTGAGAGGGCCAGCGGCGGCTCGGCCCTCGTGCTGCTCGAGGAGGCGAAGGGTGAGGACGTCCCTGTGGACTACGAGAATCCGAAACCCCTCAAGCCCTACGAGATGTTCGTGGACATGTTCTCCCCGCCGAAGTACGGGAAGATTGAGCCCACCGCCATAATAGGGCCTCTGTTCGTACTGTACTTCGGCATCACGCTGGGAGACGCGTTCTACGGCCTCCTCGTCGCGCTCACAGGATTTCTGCTCCTGAAGGGGCGCGGGAAGTTCGACGACACGTACAGGCAGTTTGGAAGCATACTCTTCGCGTCGGGGCTGTCGGCCGTTTTCTTCGGCATACTGCAGGGCGGTTTCATGGGTCCTATGACTCTGGAGAGCGGCAACCCCATGGCCATATTCCTGTATCGGGTCCTGGGATTACCGCAGATGCCGGTGTTCCTGGACACCATGTCCAATCCCATAATCCTGCTCCTCATAGCGCTGGTGCTGGGGATAGCCCAGCTCATGCTGGGCTACGCCTTCGCCGCGTGGCAGAACATCAAGGATAGGAAGTATCTGGACCTCCTTCAGGATCAGGTCTCGTGGTTCCTTCTGGTGCCGGGAGGCGGCATACTGATAGGCGTCGCCTTCGGCTGGTGGGAGGTCAGCCCGACGATGGTCACAATCGCGTGGATAATCGTCGCGGTGGGTCTGTTTCTGCTCTTCCAGATCCCGGACATCGCGCTGGCGATCAGATGGGGCGAGAAGGGCATTCTGGGCCGGGGCATAGGGAAGATGCTCAAGTTCTTTGACCTCACGGGCTTCATAGGGAACTGGCTCTCCTACGCCCGCCTTCTGGCGCTGGGGCTGGCCACGGCGGGCATAGCCATGACGATAAACATCTTTGCGGGCATACTCGTCTCATTCACCAGCCAGTTCGTCTGCGCCACGCTGTTCCTCGTGATGGGCGTCGCGCTTATGGGCGTTGCGCTCCGCAACGCGGGGGATCTCAAGGGCGTGGCGCTGAAGTACGTCGGCGCCTTCCTTCTGGTTGACGGCATTCTCTTCGCGGCGTATCCCGCGGCCGGACTGTTCCTGTTCCTGGCGGTGTTCCTCATAGTGGCGCACATCGGGAACGCCGTGCTGCAGGCGCTGGGTTCGTTCGTTCACTCCCTCAGGCTCCAGTACGTGGAGTTTTTCGGAACGTTCTACGAGGGTGGCGGAAGGAGGTTTGAGCCGTTTGAGGAGAAGAGGATATATACCGAAAGGAGAGGTGTATCGAAATGAAGGCGAAGTTCATCATAGGCATCCTGCTGCTGCTGGCGATGGCTGCCCCTGCCATGGCGGCTGTTGATGTCAGCTATCAGAAGTGGATGAGCACCGAGATTACCACCCAGGATATAGGCGATGTGGATCTCGTGGTAGGCGAGAAGTACACCTTCACCTACAGCGAAGGGAACAACAGCACTATATGGCGCATCGTGTCGCCCGACGGGGGCGTGACCGTGCTGGAGGGCCAGAGCGTGAGTTACGTCTTCCAGCAGGAGGGCACATATGTGATAAGCGTTGGCAACGAGACCTATGAGAAGGAGGTTCACCCCGGTCCACTGGGCGCGTTCCTCGCCCTCATAGGCGCGGGTGTGGCCATAGGCGCGTCGGGCATGGGCGCGGCCATAGGCGTCGGTATAGCGGGCGCCTCCGGAGCGGCGGCGGTCGCGGAGAGGAAGGAGAACTTCTCAAGGGCCATCATATTCGCGGCGTTCCCCCAGACGCAGGCCATCTACGGTCTTCTCGTGGCCATCCTCATACTCTACGGAACGGGGGCCATAGGGGCCAACCTGATGCTCTCCAACGATATACCGCTCTCCCAGGGGCTCATGGCCCTCGGAGCGGGCCTCAGCGTGGGCATCGCCGGCCTCTCGGCCATAGGCCAGGGCATAGCCGCCGGGACGGGCGTGAGCATAACGGTCACCAACCCCAAGAACTTCGGTAAGGGCCTGATATTCTCCGTGCTCCCCGAGACGCAGGCCATCTATGGTCTTCTCGTGGCCATCTTTCTGCTCTACGGCTCGGGGATCATAAGCGGCGGGCCGACACCCCTCATGACCATGGCCGGAGCCCTCGGCATAGGCCTCGCGGGCGTCGGCGTGGGCCTCGGCATGGGCATATCCGGCATAACGGCCATAGGCCAGGGCATAGCCGCGAGCGCCGGCGCGGCGGCCACCGCGGAGAAGCCGGAGATGTTCTCCAGGGGCATCATAATGGCCGTGCTCCCCGAGACGCAGTCAATATACGCCCTCCTGGTCTCCATCCTCATACTGAACGCTCTGGGCGTGCTCACCGTCTCCGTGCCCGCATCCTACACCGCGTACCAGCTCGCCCTCATAGGACTGGGTGCCATAGGTGCGGGCTTTGCCGTGGGTATAGCGGGCGTGTCCGGTATAGGTCAGGGCATAACCGCGGGCGCGGGTGTCAGCGCGACTTCCAGAAACCCGCAGGCGTTCACGTCCAGCCTGATACTGGCTGTGATGTCGGAGACCTTCGCCATATTCGGTCTGCTGATCGCGATATTCATAATGATAGCTATGGGGGTGCTCTGAGGTGGAGGCCCTCGAGAAAATCAAGAGGAAGATAGACGAGGATGTGAACGAGAAGATCAAGGAGATAGAGGACAACGCGGAGAGGGAGATCGCGGAGGTGCGGAGGAAGGCGGAGGAGGCGTGGAACGCAAAGAAAAAGCACCTCCTGCTCACAGCCCAGAAGGAAAAGGAGGTCGTCTACAGCAGGATCGTGTCAAACGCCAAACTGGAGACGAAGCGCGCCATCCTGGAGGCGAGGGAGGAGGTCCTCAGCAGAGCCAAGGAGATGATGGCCAAGCGCATAGCGAACCTCCCACCTCAGGAGTACGAGAGGTTCATAATAAGGGCAGTTTCCAAGGCGGTGAAGGAGATCGGCCCCAACCTCGTCGTCAGGGCCAGGCCGCAGGACATCGCCACCGTCCGCTCGGCGGTGGGCAAGGTTCTCCCATCCGCCACGGTGGTGGAGGACACGGGAATAAAACTCGGCGGGGNGATATTCACCGACCCGACGGGCAATGTTATACTTCGCTACACGTTTGAGGACGTGATGGACCGCACCTGGAGCCGCGTCAGGGCGGAACTCGCCCGGAAACTCTTCGAGGTAGAGTGAGTATGGACGCGTGGACGATAGTGCTCGTGGCCCTCTCGGTGACGTTCCTCGCGATACTGATAGCGGTAGTGCTCTTCATGGGCTACCTGCGCCTGATACTCACCATAGCGTCCTTTATGGGCCCGAACACGCGCCTCGTGGCCATCGGTGCGCGCTTCACGAGAAGGGAGGAGGTAGAGCGGCTGCTTGAACTGGGAAGTCTCTCGGAGATACTGTCGGAGATACGCACCTCGGGCTACGACCTGAAGGACGTGGAGGGGATGGGGCTGGAAGCGATGGAGACCGAGATAGAGAGGAAGATGGTGGAGATCATATCCACCGCCTTCTCGTCGCTCCCCGAGGCCGTGCGCCCATTTGCGGATGCCTATATGCTCAGGTTTGACAACAGGGTCGCCACGAGAGTCATCAAGGCGAAGTACGCGGGAGAGAGGCCCTACGATATAGAGAAGAAGGTGTATCCCGTGAGGTTCATAACCCCTGAGGTACTGCGGCAGATGGTGGACGCGGCCACGGTGGAGGAGGCGCTCGCGGTGCTGGACGCCACGCCCTTTGGAGATGTGCCCCTCAAGACGTGGAGCGCCACCGAGAACCTCGTGAGCGTGGACACGGCAATGGATAAGGTGGTTCTTGAGAAGCTGATGGAGTCGGTTCGCCTCGTGGATGAAACGGTGAAGCCCGCTGTGTCAGCATTCGTTGGTATGATGATAGACGTGCACAACGTAACGAGCATGCTCCGCGCGAAGAATATGGAGATTGAGAACGTTGAGGAACTTCTGGTGGAGGGCGGCTACGAGGTGCCCCTCTGGAAGCTCAAGCAGATGATGGAGGCGCGGAGTATAGAGGAGGCCATAGCCCAGCTGGAGGGAACCAGTTATTATCAGGAGATACGGGACCTCCGCACCGTCAAGGACGTTGAGAGGGCCCTGGAGAGGTACATGCTGAAGCGCGCCGAGGAAATCGCCAGGACTTACTACTCCAGCGCCGGACCCACAGTGTGGTTCCCGCTGGCCAAGGAGTACGAGGCGCGCAACATACGCGCCCTTCTCCTGGGCGTGATGAAGAACGTGCGAAAGGAGTTCGTCAGGGATGCGCTGGTGGTGGTAGAATGAAGATTGCGGTGATTGCAGACGGCGATTCCGCCATTGGGTTCGCCCTCAGCGGAGTGCGGCATGTGTTTGCGGCGGACAATCCGGCCAGCGCGCGGAAGTACCTCCAGTGGGTTCGCGACAGCCCCGGCATAGGGGTGGTTATAATCACGGATAACGTTGCCGATATGATTGAGGAGGAGTTGAAGGAGTGGAAGAGGGAGAAGGGCCCCTACCCCGTGGTGATACAGGTGCCACCGCGGGTTCCGAGGGGCGAGAGGAAGGACCCCATACGAGATATGGTAAGGAGAGCGCTCGGCGTGGATATCATGAAGTGAGGTGAAAGAGATGGAAGACGGCAGGATAATAAAGATAGCCGGTCCGGTGGTCGTTGCCGAGAACATGGCAGGCGCCGGAATGTACGAGGTGGTCAGGGTCGGCGAAGAGGGCCTCATCGGCGAGATAATCCGACTTGAGGGAGACAGGGCCACCGTGCAGGTCTACGAGGAGACAATGGGCGTCCGGCCCGGCGAGCCCGTTAAGAGGACCGGCATGCCGCTCTCGGTTGCACTGGGCCCCGGCCTGATAGGGCAGATATACGACGGGATTCAGCGCCCGCTTCCGCACATCAAGGAGATATCGGGGGATTTCATAGCCCGCGGGATAGAGGTTCCACCCCTTGATTTCAACGCGAAGTGGGAGTTCACCCCCCGCGTCAGGGAGGGCGATGCCGTGGGTCCGGGGGACGTGCTCGGCACAGTCCCCGAGACGAGGATAGTTGAGCACAGGATACTCGTTCCCCCCGACATTCGTGGTAAAATCACGTGGATAGCCCCCGAGGGCGTTTACACGCTCAAGGACCCCATAGCGAAGGTCCAGACGGAGGGCGGCGAGAAGGACCTCTACATGTATCACTGGTGGCCCGTGAGGCGACGCAGACCCTTCAGGAATAAGTTTGATCCCACGGTGCCCCTCGTGACGGGACAAAGGATACTGGACACGCTGTTCCCCATCGCCAAGGGTGGTGCTGCGGCCATTCCCGGCGGCTTCGGGACCGGAAAGACGGTCACGCAGCATCAGCTGGCGAAGTGGAGCGATGCGGACATAGTGGTCTACGTCGGCTGTGGCGAGAGGGGCAACGAGATGACTGAGGTGCTGGAGGACTTCCCGAAGCTCGTGGACCCCAAGACGGGCGAGCCCCTTATGAACAGGACGGTGCTCATAGCCAACACGTCCAACATGCCCGTGGCCGCCCGCGAGGCGAGCGTTTACACGGGCATAACGATAGCGGAGTACTACCGCGATATGGGATACGATGTGGCGCTCATGGCTGATTCCACCTCCCGCTGGGCGGAGGCCATGAGGGAGATATCCGGTCGTCTGGAGGAGATGCCCGGCGAGGAGGGCTATCCCGCCTATCTGGCATCGCGCCTTGCGGAGTTCTACGAGAGGGCGGGATACGTGGAGGTCCTCGCATCGGAGCCGAGGAAGGGCTCCGTGACTGTCGTCGGCGCGGTCTCACCGCCCGGCGGTGACCTCTCGGAGCCGGTGACGCAGAACACGCTCCGCATAGTGAAGGTTTTCTGGGCGCTGGACGCCGACCTCGCGAACAGGAGGCACTTCCCGTCCATAAACTGGCTGAGGTCGTACTCGCTGTATCTTGAATCCGTCAAGGGCTGGTGGACTGAGAACGTCGCCCCGGACTGGTACGAGGCGAGGAGGGAGGCCATGGCCATCCTCCAGAGGGAGGCGGAGTTGCAGGAGATAGTGCAACTCGTCGGCCCCGACGCCCTCCCTGCGAGGGAGCAGGCGCTCCTGGAGGTGGCGCGCTCGCTCAGGGAGGACTTCCTTCAGCAGAATGCGTTCCACGATGTGGACACCTTCTGCCCGCCGAAGAAGCAGTACAGGATGCTGAAGATCATACTGAAACTTTACAGGCACATGCTGAACGCGATTGAGCACGGCGTGCCCATAAGCAGGTTGAGGCGCCTCCAGGTGAAGGACGACATCGCCTACATGGGAAGGATACCGAACGAGGAGTACGAGGCGGAGTTCGATAAGATTGAGAGGAAGATAGAGGAGGAGATCAACGCCCTCATACAGGAGGTGTCGTGAGATGGCGAAGAACGTTGAGTACAGGAGCATAGCCGAGATCTCGGGGCCTCTCCTCGTGGTGGAGAAGGTCCGCGACGTGGCCTATGGAGAGGTCGTCAAGATCATCGGTCCGGACGGCAGGGAGAGGCTCGGACAGGTGCTGGAGGCGAGGGAGAACGTGGCCATTGTTCAGGTCTTCGAGGGCACGCAGGGGCTGGACACGAAGGACACCTCCGTGGTCTTCCTCGGGGAGACGCTGAAGATAGGCGTATCTCTGGACATGCTCGGCCGCGTGTTCGACGGCACGGGTCGCCCAATAGACGGCGGTCCGGACATCATCCCCGAGAAGATGCTTGACATCAACGGGTATCCCATCAACCCATCCGCCCGCGAGTATCCCAGGGAGTTCATTCAGACGGGCATATCCACCATAGACGGGATGAACACCCTCGTGAGGGGTCAGAAACTTCCCATCTTCTCCGGAAACGGTCTGCCCCACAACGAGATTGCGGCGCAGATAGCCAGACAGGCGAAGGTGCGCGGCGAGGGCGAGAAGTTCGCCGTCATCTTCGTCGCGATGGGTATCACCGCCGAAGAGGCGAACTTCTTCGTGAAGGAGTTTGAGAAGACCGGCGCCCTGGAGAGGGCCGTGCTCTTCCTCAACCTGGCCAACGACCCGGCCATAGAGCGCATAATCATCCCCAGGATGGGGCTGACGGTGGCGGAGTATCTGGCCTTTGAAAAGGACATGCACGTGCTGGTCATACTCACCGACATGACGAACTACTGCGAGGCCCTCAGGGAGATATCCGCGGCGAGGGAAGAGGTCCCCGGCAGGAGGGGATACCCCGGATACATGTACACAGACCTCGCAACCATCTACGAGAGGGCCGGAAGAATCATAGGCAAGAAGGGAAGCATAACGCAGATACCCATCCTGACCATGCCGGACGACGACAAAACCCATCCCATCCCGGACCTCACCGGGTACATCACCGAGGGCCAGATAGTGCTGTCCAGGGAACTGCACCGCCGCGGCATATACCCACCCATAAACCCGCTCCCGTCGCTCTCGCGCCTGATGAAGGAGGGAATAGGCAAGGGAAGGACGAGAGAGGACCATGCGGGCGTGGCGAACCAGCTCTACGCGGCATACGCGGACGGTCTGCGGTTGAGGGACCTGGTGGCCGTGGTGGGCGAGGAGGCCCTTACAGAGGAGGACCGCCTCGTGCTTAAATTCGCGGACGAGTTTGAGAGGCGCTTCATCGCCCAGGGCAGGGACGAGGACAGGAGCATAGAGGAGACGCTCACCATCGGCTGGGAGCTGCTGTCCATACTGCCCAGGAGCATGCTGAAGAAGATAGACAAGGAGCACATAGAGAAGTATCTGCCAAAGGCCTCCTGACCCCTCTTTTTCACTTTTCGAGTATGAGTATACCGGTTTTGAGGTTTTTTATCTCCTCTTCGCTCAGCCGTCTCTTCGTGGCCTTATCGCTGAGGATGGCGCTGTTGCCCAGCGGGTCCTCCAGCACGAGCGTGGCACTTCTCTTCCCGCTTCGCACCAGCCCTATGAAGCGGAATATCTCCATGATGCGCTCCCGCTCCGCCTCCGACTCAGATGTGCGCTGGAGGAAGCTGAGTATGTCCACGAATCGCATGAGGACGCCTTCCACGTTGGACACGAACGCCTCCGAGAGGGGCCCCGGCTCCATCTCCATCCCTACCTCGGGAATCCTGATGGTGCCCGAGGAGGAGCGCACGACCCTCACGGACAGGTCCTCCTCTCCGCTGATGCGCATCTCGTAGTGAACGGGCTCCCTCTGGCTCAGTATGAGCACATCGGCATGCTTGAACCCGCACTCCTCGCACAGTATCGTTGTCTGGAGTGCGTCGCCGAAGTAGGGCAGGTCCAGGTCCACGATGAGGTACTTCAGGGGGCGATGCCCGCAGCCCGGACAGGGCGCATCCAGAATGGTCTCCCGCACCTGCTGTATGGTGCTCCCTTCCTCCATACCTCACACCTGCTCCATCCACTCCCTGAGCTTTCCGGTGATTACGTACCGGCCCTTGGCCCCCATCTTCCTCAGCTCCTCAACGCTGCCAGCACCCGAGAGGAACACGGCGGCCCTAAGGGAGGCGATGATTGCCTCCATCTCCGCCCTCAGCGCATCCACGTCCTTCACGGCCGCGGGCAGGAGCGCCCTCGCCAGTCCACCCGCATGGGCGCCGAGGACAAGCGCGCGGGCCACGTCCAGGCCGTGCCTTATGCCGCCCGAGGCGATGATGTCCAGCCCGACTGCCCGCGAGAGCGTGAGGGACACGGGGGCGGGTATGCCCCACTCCCTGAATATCTCACCGAGCCGTTCTCTGAGGACATCGCCGCATGCCCTCGCGCGGTAGTACTCCACGGCCGCGAAGCTCGTCCCGCCCGCGCCGGCCACGTCTATGGCCCTGAACCCCATCGCGCGGACCCTGAAGGCGGATTCGGCGTCAAATCCGGCGCCCGTCTCCTTCGCTATCAGGGGGTATCTCCGGGCGACCTTTCTCAGCGCCGCCTCAAGGTCCCCCGCGCGGTGGTCCCCCTCCGGCTGGATGATCTCCTGCAGGTAGTTGAAGTGTATCGCGAGCGCGTGGGCGTCTATCATCTCCATGGCCCTCTCCACCTCCGCCTCCCCATAGGGCTCAGCGTCGCCCTGTGCCACGAACTGTGGCGCACCGAGGTTGCCTATCCTCAGGGGGATTTCGTATTCCTTCACCACAGAGTATGTGTCCTCCAGGTCCGGGTTCTCTATGGCGGCCCTCTGACTGCCGACGCCGAGTCCTATGCCGAACTCCTCGGCCACTATGGCCAGGTTACGGTTGATGGTCCTCGCCGTCTC
>MTNG01000119.1 GCA_002011395.1 Candidatus Aciduliprofundum sp. JdFR-45 | reverse complement strand
CCCCTACGAGAAGAACCATTACCTGCTGGTGGTGGAGAGATGAGGGTGACGGAGCGTCTCTTCCGGCTTTTCGTCCCGCCCGCCATCGGCGTGTTCATGGTGCTCCTCTTCTACCTCCTGCTCCCCTATGACTACTTCATGAAGGTTGCGGGTGCTATGTTCCTCTACTTCGTCCCGCCCGCGGGGAAGGAGAGCATGGTGCCGGCTGTCGTGGTCCTCCTCAAGGAGGCCTACGGCATATGGTCCATCCCCATCGCCACCCTCGCCATCGGCTACATAGACGGCATGGTGGCGCTATTCCTCTACTGGAACTGGGACCTGATACAGAGCATCCCCGTCATCGGCCCGGCCCTGAAGAGGTTTGAGGAGTCCATGCGGAGAAAGATGAAGAAGAGGGAGTGGGTCAGGAGGCTGGGCTACGTGGGCATCGTTCTCTTCGTCGCCTTCCCCTTTCAGGGCTCCGGTGGCGTTGGGGGGACCATCATGGGCCACATGCTCGGCCTGAACCCCAGGAGGGTGCTCTACGCCATAGCCATAGGTGCATTTCTGGGGTGCTTCCTCATAGCGGTCATATCCTACTACGCGTACGGGGCCGCCATGGGCATACTGTCCGGGGATAACCCCGTATGGACCGTGTTGAGCATAGCCCTTATAACGGTCGTGGCGGTCGCTATATGGATCATATACAGGAGGAAATCGCCATGAGAGGGAAGAGGATTCTCGTGACAGGAGGCGCCGGGTTCATAGGGAGCCACCTCGTGGATTACCTTATACAGGAGAACGAAGTCGTCGTCCTGGACAACCTGTCCGGCGGGAAGTACGAGTTTCTAAAACACCACGAGGGAAAGGAAAACTTCACCTTTGTTCTCGGCGACCTGCTGAGGACAGAGGACATAGAAACCGCGCTGGAAGGTGTGGACGTGGTCTTCCACCTCGCCGCGAACCCTGATGTGCGTAGGGGCGCGGAGGACACAAGGGTGCACCTGGAGCAGAATTTGATAGCGACGTACAACCTTCTGGAGGCCATGAGGAGGAAGGACGTGAGGGACATCGTGTTCACGTCCACGTCCACCGTCTACGGCGAGGCGGAGGTCATTCCCACGCCTGAGGATTATGGACCGCTCATCCCCATATCCCTCTACGGCGCGTCCAAGTTGGGCGCGGAGGCGTACATCTCCGCATATACACACTTATTCGGGATGAGAGGCGTCTCGTACCGCTTCGCAAACATAGTGGGGCCCCGTGGCACACACGGCGTGATATACGACTTCATAAGGAAGCTGAAGGCGAACCCGCGCGAGCTGGAGATACTGGGCGACGGCACCCAGACGAAGTCGTATCTGTACGTCACGGACTGCGTTGAGGCCATGGTCTTCGGCTACGAGCATATGAAAAGGGATTACGAGGTCTTCAACATAGGCAGCGAGGACTGGGTGAACGTGAAGAGGATTGCGGAGATCGTCGTTGAGGAGATGGGTCTGAGCGACGTGAAGTTCCGCTTCACCGGCGGCGTGGATGGTCGCGGGTGGAAGGGCGATGTGAAGGTCATGCGCCTCTCCATAGAGAAGTTAAAGGCACTGGGCTGGAAGCCGCGGCACGGGAGCGAGGAGAGCGTCCGCCTGACCGCGAGGGCGCTGATAAGGGAGATGGCAGGGGAGCGATATCAGTCCTCCAACAGCCCCATGGCCTTATGAACGGACGAGTCCAGTTTATAGCCGTACTCGTCGGCCCGCGACACGAGCAGTTTCAGCCCCCTCCTGAGCCCTTCCGGGTCCCAGCCGTCATCCGCGGTGAACGGCTTGAGGTCATCCCCGTGCAGGACCCAGAAGCCCGTTATCAGCCCCCTGGCCTCGTCCATGTAAGCGCCGAGGTGTTTCACCTCTCTGAGGGGTATCTCCATCTCCGGGAACACTCCCCCGCGCAGCACCTTTATGGAGTACCCATCCACGACGAGTTTGGGCGGGGTCCCCATGGACGTGTTCCGTCTCACCTTTTTCCAGAGGGTGAGCAGGGAGAGGGTGACCAGGCCGACGAGTATGAAGATGAGGGGTATGACCCCCCACAGGCACGCGGAGAGGAGGCACGCGTCCATCTCCGCGTTGAACACAACGTAGAGGAGGGCAGCGCCCACCGCCGCGAGGAACGTCGCCATTCCCAGCAGTTGATGGATGGTATATACAGGCGCAGTCCGGTCCCACGCGATCTCCACAACGTCCTCATCCATTCGGATTGGTAAATGAACTCATAAGTCATAACGGTTTCCAGCGCCCTTCCAAAACTTTAAATCCTTCACGCCCATCTTAATGGTGCAGGATGATCAGCAGAATCCCGACGACGGTTGCGGCGTTCGATTCCATAATAAAGGGCGGGATCCCCGTGGGCTCCGTGGTCATACTCCACGGCGAGCCCGGCGCGGGGGCCCACGAGTTCGCCATGACGAGCATATCCAAGCTGCAGATGGCGAGGGAGCATCCCGAGCGGCTGGAGCGGCTGGTGGGGGGCTCAACGGAGAGCATCTACCTGCCCGAGAGGAGCGTTTACATCACCCTCACGCGCTCCGAGGCGATGATACTCCGCGAGGCGGAGCTCACCTTCCGCGAGGACCTCTACGGCTACTTCAAGCGCAACCTGAAGGTCTACGACCTGTCCGAGGACTACTTCTCCAGGAGCATCGTGCCCGCCTCGTGGACGGGGAACGTACCGCTCCTGCTCAGGGGGAGCGGTGAGGAGAGAGACATGCTCACGAGAATCGTGGAGATCATAGAGGAGGAGGCAGATGGCTCCGTCATCGTTCTGGACTCCCTCACGGACCTCCTGCTGAACCCCCGCGTGGAGAACACCGCCATCGTTGACCTCCTGAGGGGGCTGCGCAGAAAGGCGAAGGAATGGAACACAATCATCTACATGCTCCTGACCAAGAACGTCGCCCCCCCAGACATGGAGGCGACGCTCTTCGATTCGGTGGACGGCGTTCTCGTCTTTGAGTGGTACGGCTCCCCCAGGACATCAAAGAGGAGGAGGTACCTCTACGTGCTGAAATTCGCCGGCCTGATGGCCTTCATAGATGAGAGCATGGTGGCCCGGTTCGACACGCGCCTGAACCGCGAGAGCGGGCTCGTGGTCATACACATGGAGAAGATAGGGTGATGGATATGGAGAGGGTTCCGACAGGCATATACGGACTGGACGAGATGATGGGCGGTGGCTTTCCGAAGGGACACACAATAGTGGTCATGGGGGCCTACGGCACGGGTAAAACGACCTTCGGGCTGCAGTACATCTGGGAGGGTGTGAAGAGGGGCGAGAAAGGTATATATCTCTCGCTGGAGGAGGACGTGGAGAGTGTGCTGGCCAGCGCCGAATCCTTCGGCTGGGACTTCGCCGCACACAAGGACAGAAATCTCTTCATTGTGCGGCTGGACCCGCAGGAGGCCATGACCTCTGTGAGGCAGTTGAAGGACGGCTTCGTCAGGACGCTGAAGGAGATAGGCGCCACGAGGGTCGTGGTGGACTCCATAACGCTCCTCGCGATGCTCTTTGAGGATGAGGCGGAGAGGCGGAGGGAGATATTCAACCTGGCGCGAAGCGTGAAGGCAGCGGGAGCCACCAGCGTTTTCACCGCAGAGGTGGACCCGCGCAACCCCTACGTGACGAGGGATGGGCTTGCTGAGTACGTGGCGGACGGCGTCATACTGCTCCGCTACGAGGAGACCGCCAGCAGGGATCTGGACCTCACGCTGAGAATAGTCAAGATGCGCAGGACGCGGCACAGCAGGAAGATAAAGCCCTACCGCATAACGGACGAGGGCATAATTGTTCTCTCGGAGGCGGACCTATGAGGGTGAGCAGGGAGGTAAAGGCGGCCCTTGCGTACTACGGCTTCACGCCCTCGCACGATTCGCTGCCCCGGGGGATGAGCGTGGAGCGCGTGGAGGGCGATGGCGACGACGCGCTGGGAGAGCGGCTTCTCCGCGCCGTGAAGTGGTCGGAGCACACCGGACGGCTCTCCCGCGTGCCCCGCCTGTCGCCCCGCGACGTGGCAGCGCTGCTCGGTGTGAGCGAGGAGGAGGCGCTCAGGGCCATGTTCGGAGCGGCGAAGAGAGGCAAAGGTCTGGCGGTGCTGAGGATAACCTACAAGGGGGAGGAGAGGCACCTGCTGGTGAAGGTGATGTGAAAATGGGAGAGAAGTTGCCCATCAGGACGCTGCTGGAATCCATGCGACTGGAGGCTTACGTGGAGGAGAAGTTGGCGGAGGTGAAGGTCTGCGCACTCTGCGGCCGGCTGGGGTACAGAAAACTGCCCATGCGCCGCATAGGTGCGAGATACATCTGCGCGGAGTGTCTGGCGCAGTTGAAGGATGCAATTGAGAACTACGACGCGTGGCTGGAGGAGGTAAAAGAAGAAGAGGAGGCAAGAAAAAGCCTTGAGAAACGGCTGGAGGAACTCACTCGGTGAACGTCTCCAGCTTCTCGAAGTTCTCGCGTATGTAGTTGAGTATTATGTCTCTCTTCCTCTTGAGGTGGGACTCGTACCACGTGGCTATAACGCCGAGCAGAACCTCGTGTATCTTATCCAGGTCAACCTCCTTGACCTTTGCCTCGTAAAGCAGGTACTGGCTGTATATCCTCTTCCACCCGGAGTACTTGTAGTACTTCTCTCCCTCACAGAACTCAAAGATGAGGCGAAGCTTTTCGCCCTCCTCGCCGTGGAAGTAAAGGGCCTTGAGGGAGTCGCCGGTCCTTCCCTGGTCCCTGGTGGTGTCCGTGAGGGATATGAGGTTCACCTTGGCCACGTCGAAATCGCCCTTGAACCTCCACTGATACGGGAACTCCTCGAAGACACCCCAGAGGCTCGGCTCGGGGACCATGGTCATATGCACATTTATCTCGTTGAACTTAATCCATATCTTCCAGAAGTCCTCTATCAGGGTCCTGTTGATCTCCTCCTTCTTCTCGCTCTCGGTGGAGATCTCCTCTATGACCTCCTCCTTCCTCTTCTCCAGTTCCTTTTCCAGTTTCGCGAACCAGTCCTCTTTTGTAGCATGCTTTTTGGCCGCCATAACCATCCCTCTCTCAGTAAATGGGACTTTGTGCATATAAAACTTATGATAGAAAAGCGTCGGCGTGTGCGCAGGTGGATGCGAGGGGGCAGTCCGTGCAGAGGGGGCGGGGACGGCAGAGCGACTTCGCATGCTCCACCACGAGGGCGTGGAACTCCCTGTAGGCCTCCACGCTCCGCGGGAGGTTCGATTCTATGAAAGTGCGGGCTCTCTCATACTCCCTGTTCTTATCCGTGGTGAAGGGGTAGCCCAGCCGCGAGAGGAGGCGCAGCGTGTAGGTGTCCACCACCATGATCATACGGTTGCCCGCGTAGAGGAGAATGGAATCCGCCGTCTCTCGCCCGATACCCTTCAGGGAGAGGAGTTCTTCGCGTATCCGTTCAAGGTCGCCGGAGAGGAGCGTCGCCATGTCGCCCCCGTATCGCTCCACAATGAAGCGGGAGAAGGCGCGGAGGCGCCGAGCCTTCTGCCGGTAGAAGCCCGTGGGGCGGACGCGCTCCTCCAGCTCTTGCAGGGGCATGTCGGCAATGGCGTGGGGAGAGAGATGGTCTTCGAGGTTCTCCAGAGCCCGCTCCACGTTCCTCCACGCGGTGTTCTGGGTGAGTATGGCGCCCACCGCCACCTCGAACTCGTCCCGCGCCCTCCACCAGTGCACGGGGCCGTGGTGCCTGAGAAGCGAGAGGTAGATGTGGAGCATGGCGGTTCCCCGCATGGGCGCGGTGGTAAATAAGGTGTGGTGTGCCATCTGTAAATCGTTTCACCAGTAGATTTATAAGGGAGAGAATGTGTAATCTGAATGATGCTTATCTGAAAATAGGTACGGAAGTGACATTCCATGCTGATGAAATAATTTCGGGATCACCACATGCCAAGGAGTGCGAGAATAAACAAGGCCATAAGGTGATGAAATTGGAAAAATATCATAATGACTGGAAAAAAGCATGGAAAAGTATTAGACAACAATATGTAACTTTAGCATCAATATTTATTTTAGGTGGAACAATATTATTTTTAGGGTTATCAATATATAAAATTTTTGAATGGGGATTACCACCTTCTGAAACAAGTCAGATTTTAAAATTAATCCTCCTTATAGGTTTTTCAATCTTCTTTTTTATAATTTTTTGCTTAGAATGGAGACAGCGTTCCAATCTTCTAAAACATGGCGTTATCGTAGACGCATGGATATACGACGACCATCTGGTCTTCACGACCCCAAAGAAAGTGAAACACACGATCAAATTTGAAAACATAGTGAGCATATTATGTGTTGAAAAGGTGAAGAAATATCCCTGGTATGTGTGGGATCATGGTGTGGTAACCTACTACGAGCCATCATCAGGAAAATGTCAGTCGGTACTGGCTGAGAGGTGGCTCATAGAAATCATACTGGAAAAATATAAAGAATGGAAAGAGGTTGCGAATCCTATGATGCCCGCAGTTATCGTTGAGGGGGTGATTGAAGATGAGGGACCTCTTAATATGCTTGACAGTATAGACAAGTATGACATAAGATGCAGAGGAAGGAGGAGATGGTGAATGGGCATCAAACCCGAGTACAGGAGATACTTCTATATGATGTATGGTGGTGTTGGGCTGGCAGCAGTTTCTATGATACTGATTTACCTCTTCAGGGCTTTCTCCAGATGGGGTGATGATAGCACCGCGATGGCTTTCCTGATAGCGGGTCTCATCGCTGCCGTCATGGGGCTCACCCTCCTGCTGGAAGGTATGAAAAAACTGGGGTTCATTCAGAGGAGATGGTAGGATGGCAAAGTAGAATTAGGAGCATTAAATGATGAGGTGTGAGAATGAATACTCACATAACAAGATCATCAAAAAGAATATAATGGCATAAATATTGTAGAAGGAGTGATGGCTCTATGATGGGCACAACAAAAATAGAAGAAGAGTACGATTGGATAGACAGGTACAGTATAAAAGACATATATTCATACCGCGTGGCATTTATTTTCTTGAATGTTTATTTTATAGCATTATTGTTAATATATCCTGTGACCACTGATGGCCGTATATCACCTTATGATATATTGGGAATTGTTATTATGTATATATTTTTATATATCTTTATAATGATTGTGAGCACGACGCTGATAATACCCCGCATAAAGAATGGTCTGGTGATTTTGCCCTATGCACCGTGGTATAATCCATTCTCAAAAAAAGTTTTTAATATAAATGATATTGATAAAATCTACATCCACGGGCATCAAATAGAAAAAATTGTCCTTAAAAATGGCGAGGTTATAGATTTTAGAAAGGTCAAGGTAGATCCCTTAGCCATAAAAGATTTAAAAGAGTATCTATTTAGAAAACTTAATAAAAAGACATATAGAGAATAATCATCCCACAGCCCGACGGCTACGGTAGGAGAACACGAAGGTGCTCCACGGCGATCTTTTCACCCCCACACCGACGAGAACGGCAACCTTATGGACACAGATGAGGACGCCATCCCGGACGTGGTGGAGGCGTTGTTCGCACAGACCAACTGGTCGCGGGAGGCCGCAGACCTCTCCGCACCCTCTTATGGAAAAACCTGACACACTTCCATGCACTCCCAAACCTTAATAACTCCCCCCGCACCTTCTCGTGCCGTGCTCTTCCCCCACGAGCGGATGAGGAAAGGGCAGCGCGAGCTGTACGAGGACGCGCGCAGGGCGCTTGAAGAGGGCGTTGCCCTCCTAGCGAGCGCCCCGACGGGCATAGGGAAGACCGCGGCCGCCCTGGCTGCCGCGCTGGAGGTGGCGATGGATAGAGGCCAGATCGTCTTCTTCCTCACATCGCGCCAGAGCCAGCACGACATAGCCGTTGAGACGCTGCGGTTGATCAGGAAGAGGGCAGACATACGGGCGGTGGACGTGGTGTCCAAGCGTACCATGTGCCCCCGCCCCGAGTCGGAAACGCTCCCCTACGCGTCCTTCCTGGAGTTCTGCGCCCTCGCGGTGGAGGAGGGGAGATGCCCGTACTACGCGAGGGGCGCTGAGGATCTGGCAGACGCTGTCTCCCGCAGCATCATGGGCGTGACGGATCTGGTGAAATACGTCTCATCCCGCGGGGGATGCCCATACAGGGTTGCGCTCCACGCCATGCGGGGCGCAAACGTCGTGATTGCGGATTACAGCTACCTCTTCTCGGAGATAGGCGTGAACGTGCTCAACCAGATAAACAGGTCCCTGGAGGATGTCATAGCGATCGTTGACGAGGCGCACAACCTACCCGAGAGGGTGAGGGGATACCACACCTCCCGCCTCACCCGCAGAACGCTGGAAAACGCGCACAGGGCGATGATGTACTATGATACCATCGCCGCGAACGTGCTCAAGACGATGCTGGACGGCTACGGGATGAATATGAACGAACTGCTGCACCGGGCCCTCCACAGCACGCTGTTCCCATTCGAGCCGGAGGAGTTCATCGCCAAACTCGAGAGGTTCGGGGCGCTGGACGCGGAGAGCAGGGGCGATTCATCGCTTCTGGACCTCGCAACCTTCATATCCACCTGGACGAACGCCACGGAGTCCTACGCAAGGTACTTTCACGAGGATATCTACGTGGTGCGCCTCATGGACCCGTCCGTGCACACGGGCGAGATATTCCGCCGTCTGGCCGGCGCCGTCCTCATGAGCGGCACGCTGCACCCGCAGGAGATGTACGCAGACCTGCTCGGCATAGAGAGATACGTGTCCCGCACCTATCCCTCGCCCTTCCCTCCGGAGAACAGAAGGGCTTTCCACATCCGCGGCTTCACGTCGCTCTACGGGGAGAGGGGCGAGAAGAATTACAGGAGGACGGCGGAGACGATAGCCCATCTCCACGCGAGAATCGGCGGGAACTCCGCGGCCTTCTTCCCCTCGTACGAGTTTCTGGAGGGCGTGCGGCGCTGGATATCCCCCCTTCTGCCCGGCCGCGTCCTCATCGAGAGGCGCGACATGAGCAAGGAGGAGAAGGAGGCGTTACTCAACGCCCTCCGCGACTTCAGAGGGCTTCTGCTGCTCGCCGTCATGGGCGGGTCCTTCTCCGAGGGCGTGGATTACCCGGGCGAGATGCTCTCAGCCGTCTTCGTCGTCGGGTTTCCGCACCCCCCTCCCTCGCCCGAGCAGGAGGCGCTGGAGAGTTACTTCCGGAAAAAATTCGGGAAGGAGAAGGGATACCTCTACTCCACGATACTCCCGGCGGTGACGAAGGTTATACAGGCGGCCGGGCGCCCCATAAGGAGCGAGGACGACGTGGCGTACATCTTCTTCATGGAGGACCGGCTGCTGAGATACGAGAGGCATTTCCCGCCGGGC
>MTNG01000100.1 GCA_002011395.1 Candidatus Aciduliprofundum sp. JdFR-45 | reverse complement strand
GCGTCCATGAATGAGGTATTGGTGCGGGGGGATATGGTTTTTTCCGGCATTTTTATGAAAAATGAGAATACGAACGGGATGGCGCCGCCGGCCGGATTCGAACCGGCGACCACTCGGTTAACAGCCGAGCGCTCCACCACTGAGCTACGGCGGCAGAGGGGGATTGAGGGAGTGATATATATAACTTTTTCCAGTCCTGGGCAGCCCGTGGTCGGCGGTCATAGGATGGGTGTGCCATCCCCAGCGAGGTCATAGAATATCCTGTCCACGACCGCACCCGTTCCTATACCGTTCTTATGAAGCAGTTTATCAACATCTATGTGGAGGTTCACGGCCCGCGAGATGTCCGAGTGAACGAATCCCCCTATGCCGACCCTGCACACCTCCCCCCGGACCACGAATATGCGGAGTCCGTAGGGTTTCAAAATGTAAATCCGCTTTCCTCCCTTTTCACATACGTCATACGAGTATCCACTCTCACGCAGGTACTCCTCCAGAATGGACTTCACATTTTCCAGTTTGCTGCACGGTACCTGTGTCTCTGTCTTGGGAATGCGAAGGAACCTCCATATGCGGATTATGAAATACGCTCCGACGGCGAGAGCGAACAGTATGGGGCTGGACATCAGAACAGATGAGATGAATGAACCCCCGTATATTATGTGGATGAGAGAACCCCATAAAAACAGGAGCGCCACAGCTCCCGATGCCCCCAGGGAAACGGTGATGAAAACGGAATCCATGGGCTCCATGGATCTTATGGGTGCGGTCCATCTAAGATGCAGGTGAACCTTCTCTGAATATCCCACCTTGGCCCGGGCTGTGCCCCCGTTCAGGCGCATCGGTGAATAGTGTTTGAATATCCTCATCATATGGTTCATTTTGAGCGTGTCCAGACCGGGACCGGGCTGAATCCGCACGGTTCTGTCTTCATCGTGGATTATTTGTATCAAAGGCCCTCTATGGGTCTCCGTGATGTCTATGCGGTTCACGCGGTTCCACGGTATGAACATGGGGTGCGAGAGGCGGAATGTGCTCTCGCGCCTGACCTCTATGCCATTTTCATACACCAGTATGTGAGGGCCCCTGTTGTATATGGAGTAGGATATCATGAATACTGACATCAGGACGAGAAGGACCGTCGTGCACACGAGGAGAACGCTACCCGCGTTTGATGGTGGTGAGCGCGTTATGATAAGATATGCCAGACCGCCCAGTATTAGAAAGGCAGCGGCCCCCACCGCGTTGAATGTAATCATCTTCCTGTCAAAATCGGGGTTATCAATCGCCAGTATGCATCTGCCCCGCTCTGACGATTTTGCCATCATTACAACTCAATATAAATCACCTTTTAACGTTTTCGCCCTCCGCCTCAACGTCAAACGGGTTTTTCATATACGATAGAACTGCAATTACGAACCCCACCAAGGCCCCCGGAATGCACACGGCGTAAACACCCGTCATCCACGCGAGACCGAGAACGGCCACGTAGCACCCGAACAGGGCCGCGAGGAACCTGAGAGCAGGGCCAAAGCCGGCCACTTTTTCAACCTCCAGCGCAGCCCGCATCACCGGCCCGGCGCGCTCTCGGACGTCCGCACCGATGGCGGCCGTGAAAAACATCCCGCAGAGCCACGTCCAGACGCCAGCGACGATCAGGGACGCGCTGAAGCACACGAATCCGGACGCGGCCCCCGGGAGCACAATCAAGGCGAATCCGATCAGCCAGATGATGAACGCGCCGAACAGGTCCGCCGCGAGGGTGTATCCGGCGGTCAGGTCGCGGTCCAGGTCATCTTCCGAGCCCTCCATGTGATTACCTCTGCGCTCCCCCTATTTAACGTTTCCCGCGAAGTGCTATGGCACCGGGAAATGTAGTCCCCCGTACCGGGTCGCGGTGGGGCCTGTTTTGTCTCTCTCGCCCTGTTCTCCCTTCGTCCGTTCTGCCCTTCTTTATATATTCGGACGGCCCAGAAATGGCGGGCCCGCCGGGATTCGAACCCGGGACCCCGGCTCCGAAGGCCGGGAGGATGATCCGCTACCCCACGGGCCCGGGCAGGATAGAGGTGGCAAAGTTTTTAACTTTTCCCCATCCATGTGCCCCATATGTGCATACTCTCGGACAGAGAGATAATCAGGGAGATGGCCGCGGGCCGGCTGGGAATAGAGCCTTTCAGGGAGGAGAACCTCACACCCAACGGCTACGACGTGACGATAGGCGAGATAGTCATCCCCGACGAAGACAGGCGAGCCACTTCGGGTGCCATCAGAATACCGCCACTGACGCGCTTTGCCGTGGGAACGCTGGAATTCTTCAGGTTTCCCGCCCACATCTCGGGTCAGATATGGATACGCACCACGTGGGCCAGGCGTGGCATAATAGGCGGTTTCGGCAAAATAGACGCGGGATACCGTGGGACGCTAACCCTCATGGGCTTCAACTCGTCCCGGAAGGAGGTGGAAATGCACGTGGGTGACACCTTCGCTCAGGTCATATTCATAAAAATGTGCTCCTCCGCCGAGAAGGAGTACGGCGAGAGGAGCGGTAACTATCTGGACTCCCGCGGTGTCGTGCTGGAGAGGTAGGAGGTGACGGACCTCACTCCGCCATCCCGGGGACTTCCAGGACAACCTTTTCCTCTCTCACCTCGCTATCAATACGACTCTCAATGCGAACATCGGCCACAGCGGTTCGGGCGCATTCTTCCACGTACGAGCCCACCATGTACGCGAAGGCCTCGTAGTAAATCTTCTCCATTCTTCCGATGACCCTCTCCAGCGTGTCCATCACACGCTCATCCATCCTGGCGAATCCGGCGCTCACGGGCGCATCCGGCATGGTCCTCAGCAGGTCCTGATTTCTCAGCACGAAGACACGGTCAACCTTGCTCCGCAGCGCCTCAAGCGCCCTCTCCGCCCGGGCATAGTTGTCCTCCGCCTCGAAGGGCATGACGACGACGGCGAACACCGGCGCGGACACGTTGGAGTTTTCTATCATATCCGCGAGCGTGAGCATGATGCTCGTGCCCGACACGCCGCCGAGCGCACCCACGATGCCGATCAGGTCAAACGTCTGCAGCATCCTCACGATCTCGGCCTGCTTGGTCCGCAGCGTCTCGGAGATGTACTCGCTCAGACCTGCCGGGTCATAGGAGGGCGATTCCCACGCGTTGACGAGGTACATGGAGCGGTAATCGCGGAACCTCTCCTCCAAGGCCGCCCGTTCCTCGCGGTCCCACACGACATCGGAGGCTATTATGGACACCCTGTTCCCGTACCTCGCGGCCACCTTCCCGGACAGACGCACGCCGTAGCTGCTCGCGTGAATCAGCCCTATGCGTGGAGGGGTCACCAGTTCGCGGTAGAGCTCGTCCATCGCCATATCCTTCAACTTCCACACCTTATTTTCATAGCCTTCTTCCACGTTTATCACCTCCCACCTTCCTTCGGGGAGACACCAGCGGGGCGTTACCACCCATGCTCTCGAGGGTCTCGGTGTATTCGGAGAAGGCGTGCCTCATCTCGCGGTTTATCTCAACCGCCTCTGCGAGATACTCCATGAGGTACCTCTTCCTGTAGGCCCACTCGAGAACCTCGCCTATGGCACCGCTCACATCGGATGCGAGCCCGTGATACACGAGGTTCTCCATGAAGGCCCTCACGTGGGGCTTCAGAGGCACGCCCTCCGTGGTCCCGGACCGGACCCTCTCTATGTAGTCCAGAACCGCAGCCCGGATAAGCTCTGATCTGGAATCGAAGGTGCCGTATGTGGCAAGAAATTCATCAATTTCCTCCAGGACGCGGTCGTCCATGCGAACTGCGATTCTGGTGCTTCCCATGGTGGATACACCCTCTAACAGATGTGATAACGCGGATGTAGTATAAAAACATTTTCATTTTGAAAGTTTGAGATTAATATTAAAAATATCTAAAAATTTTGTTAATGCCGTTATATACNATTTGTATAAAGATGAAAAATAATTTTTATTTCATCTGTGTGCACATGTTATACATCATCGTGCATACTTATGTGTGCACATAGAGGTTTTCCAATATAAACCTTTGGGCAGTGCGTCATACACATGTCATACAGGTGTTCCCGGGCGGCACCCCTCCGCGCCAACGTTTAAGTAGTATGGAGCGATGTGTACCGCGTGAGGGTCGTACCGGACACGTCCGTCGTCATAGACGGCAGGATTATGGACTTCCTCTCGGAGCATGAGGACGTGGAGGTGATCATACCCACCGCCCTGCTCGCGGAGGTGGAGCACCAGGCGAACATGGGGAAGGCCACGGGCTTCGCTGCTCTGGCCGAACTTCAGAAACTGCGTGAGATGGCTGACCGGGGGGAGNTAACGNTCTCCTTCGAGAGATAACGCTCTCCTTCGAAGGGGCCGAGCCGGACAGACATCAGATAGCCATGGCGAAGGAGGGCGCAATAGACCGGCTCATCAGGCACGTGGCAGGCGCCTACGATGCCATCCTGCTCACGGGTGACCTCGTTCAGTACCGTATGGCCAGGATAGAGGGCATAGAGGCCATCTACATGGAGCCCCGGAAGGAGGCGCGGTTCAGGATAGAGAACTACTTTGACCCGGAGACCATGAGCGTGCATCTCCGTGCAGGGCTGCCACCCCGCAGGAAGAGGGGCAGACCGGGGGAGTTCGCGCTGGAGTACGAGGGGGATGTCCTCACCGAGGAGGACGTGAGGGAGATCGCCAGGGACATAGTGGAGCGCGCCCGCAGGGATCCGAAATCCTTCATAGAGATAGACGAAAAGGGCGCAACCGTTGTTCAGCTCAGGGAGTACCGCATAGCCATAACCATGCCGCCCTTCTCAGACGCGCCGGAGATAACAGCGGTGCGCCCCGTGGTCAAGCTCTCCCTTGAGGATTACAACTTGGACGAGAGGTTGCTCAGACGTCTCAGGGAGCGCGCAGAGGGGATACTGGTGTCTGGCGCGCCGGGCGCGGGCAAGAGCACATTCGTGCAGGCGGTGGCCGAGTACTACGCGTCGCTCAACAGGATCGTCAAGACGATGGAGAAACCCAGGGACCTCGTGCTATCAAACGAGATAACGCAGTACACGGCCCTGGAGGGCAGCATGGCGAGGACGGGCGATATACTTCTTCTGGTGCGCCCGGATTACACCGTCTTTGACGAAATGAGGACAACCGACGACTTCCGCGTGTTTGCAGACATGCGGCTGGCTGGCGTCGGGATGATAGGTGTGGTGCATGCGTCGCGCGCGGTGGATGCCATACAGCGCTTCGTGGGACGCGTGGAGCTCGGGATGATACCGCAGATCGTTGATACGGTGATACACATAGAGAAGGGGCGCGTGTCCACGGTGCTCACGCTTTCATACGCGGTTAAAGTTCCGAGCGGTATGCACGTGGAGGACCTCGCCAGGCCCGTGATAGAGGTGCGCGACTTCTTCACGGACCAACTGCTCTACGAACTGTACACCTTCGGCGAGCAGATAGTGGTCGTGCCCGTGAAGGGGGAAGGTGTTAGCGGCGTGCTGAAATACGCAGCCCGCGGCATTGAAGAGGAGGTCAGACGCCTCACCGGGATACCCGCGCTGAAGGTGGAGGTGCTGTCCGAGAACAAGGTGGCGCTCTACGTGCCCGAGGATGAAATACCTCACGTCATAGGACAGGGCGGTAAGAGGATCTCGGCCCTTGAGAAGGAACTGGGCATCTCCGTGGACGTTCGCCCGCTCGGCGAGGTCGCCGTGGTGCCCGGGGAGGAGTTCACACCGGAAGTCAGCATGACCAAGAACACAGTGAAGATGCGTCTGCCCCCGCATCTCCAGCGCGCCAAGGTGGCGATATACGCGGATTCGGAGTTTCTCTTCGCGTGCAACGTGGGCTCGGGGGGCGTCATAAAGGTCAGGAAGAGCACGGCCACGGGCAAGATGCTGATGAAGGCCCTAAAGAGGGGCGCGAGGATAACAGTCAGGACTGTGGACTGAGTGTTTTTAACATCACTTTCTCCTTTGGAAGTGTGCGAAGACGGCAGCGAGCGTCACCGCGCTGGAGGCAATGAACGCGTACGCTGTGAACATATAGGGCCTTATGTCCGGTGGAGGCACGCTAACGCGGATGGATGCGAGGTAGTGCCCGCGGACGGGATATTTCTCCCAGTGGTGCGGGTCTTCGTTGGGAACGTAGTACCAACCCCTAACGTAGAGATTCTCCTCTCTGTCTATGGTCTCTATGAACCCGATAAAGAACATCTGCGATTCGTTGAACACGGGCGTTGCCTTCCACAGGACATCCCCCTTCTGATTCAGGCAGTAGATGTAAGGATATCTACCCATCCTTATGGCCTCATCGAAGAATATGCTACAGGGCCAGCCTAACTCATCCAGGTAGAAGTACCCAAGGTACATTCTCCCCTCCGCATCAAAGATGGGTGGCTGTAGGCACAGTACATAGGGCCAGAGCGAAGCGTCTGCAAACGGGTCCGTGAACTTCCAGAGGATGTTTCCGTCCATATCCATGACGTAGAGCGTGCCCTTCGTTGTGGAGTATATCGTCCCGTTTCGGATCTGCAGGAAGTAGTACCAAGGTCCGTACTCCTCGCCCAGATTCCTCTTCCACAGAACGTTTCCGTAGAGGTCCATGCAGGTGAAGTTTCTGTATGAAACGAGCTCCCATCTTCTGACGGCCCCTCCACCGAAGCCGACCATCCTGCCACCGTATATCTCCGCCATCATGAAGCCCTTCACGTGCCTCACGAGAGCCCCCGTCTCCGCGTCCAGCACAACGGTGGACGGGACGGACCAGTTGAGCCCACCTATGTAGAGGTTTGCGTTGTAGAGTTCCATCCTCTGTCCACTGAAATCTTCCACCGTGCGATCCCATATGAGGGTTCCATCCTCCGCGTCCAGACACGCCACGTAGGTGTCTTTACTCCACACCATAAAGTATACACGGCCGTTTCTCTCCAGCACATTATCCGCGTAATAGAGCCATAAGAAAGTGGATATGTAAGTATAATAGCCCTGTTTGGGATTGAACTTCCATAGCACCTCACCATTCTCTATCCGGGCGAGTTCTGCATTATCCCAGTAATCCCTCAGCACCACGTAAGTGCTGCTTTCAAATGTATACAGCTGACTAACAAACTCCGTTTTATTTGTCCCCTCATCAACGAACGTGTAAACTTTATTGACCTTCCCAGTTTGTGCATCCAAAATCCTTAGTTCTTTACTATAAATGGAATACACCGCATCCCTGTAAGGGTCGTATATTGAATAGCCGACGTTGTCTCTTTCATGCAGGTCTATCTTCCAGTTAATATCCACATGCCCCTCAACGTCATGTTGCTGCGGGAGCAGCGCGGGAGACATAAGGACAAGGATTACTATGGCGCATATGCGTGGATTCATTCACCCACCTCCGACACGGGTTATGTTTTCAGGCAGAAGGATACTATGAAACTCCTCACATATAAACCCACCGCGCACATGTCCCCAATATCTTGATTGTAATCTGCACCATCGGTGGAATGATTTAAGCCGCGATGCCCATGCCCCTATGTGCGCGGAGAAGGGTATCTGCTCGCCGCATGCGCCATCTGGGGCCTCACGTTCCCCCTGATGAAGATCGCCCTTCAGTACGTGGACCCCTATCTCTTCCTCTTTTACAGGTTCGGGGTGGCCACGGCGGCCCTGCTCCCCTTCGCCGTGCAAAGGGTCAGGAGAGACATGGTGATGCCGGGGGTCATCACCGGCATCTTCCTCTTTCTCGGGTATTTCTTTCAGATAGTGGGGCTCAGATACACCCTGTCCACCAATTCGGGCCTCATCACGTCTCTCTACGTCGTCTTCGGCCCACTCTTCTCCTACGTGCTCTTCCGGGAGAAGGTACGCGGAGCAGAATACGTGGCCCTCGGGGTGGCCTTCACGGGCGTTGCCCTCCTGTCCCTCCCGGGAGGGGACGTCAGGGTGGGCGACCTCATAACGCTGCTGTGTGCCGTGTCCTACGGCGTTCAGGTTGCGCTCATTTACAGGTACTCTCGAAACATAGACCCCGTAGGGCTGGCCTTTCTCCAGATAGCGGTGGTGTTCGCCTTCACACTCGCCGCGCCCTTCGTGTCCTCCCCGCCTCTTCCGTCCACGCCCCTCATCACGGCCATCCTCTACACGTCCCTCGGCGGAACGGCGTTTGCGCTAGTGCTTCAGGTTAAGGGACAGAGTGCTCTATCCACACCGGGGGCCTCCACGGTCTTCACATCGGAGGCCTTCTTCGCCATGCTCTTCTCCTACGCGGTTCTGGGAGAAACGCTGTCGCCCATCGGCTACGCGGGGGCCGCTCTGATACTGATATCCATCGTGACCGCATCCGCCTTCGGCAGGAGTTGAGAAGTTTTATCAACCTCCGGGAGCATGGGGAAGCGTGAATCCCGTGGACTGGACCGAGAAGTACAGGCCAAAGCGCCTGAGCGATATCGTGGGGAACAGGGATGCCATCAGGCAACTCAGGGAATGGGCCGATGAATGGACTGAAGGGAGGCCGAAGAAGTACCCCGCGGTCATACTCGCCGGCAAACCCGGAGTGGGTAAGACCTCTGCTGCGCTGGCTCTGGCCAACGAGTACGGCTGGGACGTCGTGGAGATGAACGCTTCCGACGTCAGGAGCGAGGAGAGGATAAAGGAGATCGCGCTCAAGGGGGCCCTGACGCTGGGGTTCTCGCCCACGGGGGATGTGCGGCGGTACAGGGAAGGGGGGAGAAAGCTGATCGTACTGGACGAGGCGGACAACCTGTACGAGGGTCCCGGAAAGGCCGTGGACCGCGGGGGCAAGGCCGCCATCATAGAGACCATAAGGAGGACACAGCAGCCCATAGTTCTGATAGTGAATGACCTGTACGGCCTCATAGGCGGGAAAGGAGGGGCACTGCAATCCCTCTGCAGAGTGATTAAATTCAGGGCGCTGAACTACAGACAGGTGGCGCTCGTTCTTAAAAAGATATGCGCCGCCGAGGGGATAAAGGCGGACAGGGAGGTGCTGGAGGCGATAGCGAGGCATGCGGAGGGCGATGTGAGGGCGGCCATACGCGACCTCCAGACGGTGGCCGTTGGGAGGAAGGTCATCACCATGGAGGACCTGAGGGTCCTGGGGTGGAGGGATGTGACGGAGAGCGTGTATCAAACGGTTCTGGAGATCTTCCACGGCACAACCCTGTCGCAGGCCCGCAGCTCCATATTCAGCTCGGACGAGGACCCGAACCTCATAATGCAGTGGCTGGATGAAAATCTGCCTCTGGAATACACGCGCGAGGACGACCTCCTCCGGGCCTACGAGATGCTCTCACGTGCCGACGTGTTCTTGGGGCGTGTCCGCAGGAGACAGCACTACAGGTTCTGGGCCTATGCCACGGACCTTATGGCGGGT
>MTNG01000031.1 GCA_002011395.1 Candidatus Aciduliprofundum sp. JdFR-45 | reverse complement strand
CCACCTGCCAGTCCAGGTCCGTGGTCTGGTCAAGTATGAGTTGTACCTGAAATCCCGTATCCGCGGCTATCTTTTTCATATCGGAGAAACCGCCGTGAGAGACGACAGCCCTCGCGTCCAGGGTGACCGTGACCTCCGCGTCCGTGTTCACGTATCCGTCCCCGAGGGAATCTATGAGGCGGGTGTAGCCGGGGAGCGCGAGCAGTAGCATATAGCCCGCGGTGTCATTCTCCTCGCTCACGCTGAAGGTGCCAACCACGGTGAACGTCTCAGACGCCATACCCAAGTCAAACGTTATGGAATCTCCCATCTCCACGGGGATGTCGCCCGCCACCGCCACCTCACCGGGCGCATCGGGGCCCTCGCCCTCGGTGACCGTGAAAACACCACGGGTGCCGGTGAACGCCACCACGTACGCCGGGCCGGACGACCACGTACCGGAGGTCATGTTCTGGACGTGGAAAGACGTGACGATCGTATACCTCACCGATTTCACGTAGTCCAGTTTGGCGATCTCCTCCACCGCCCCTGGCAGATTTTCCGCGAGAGCGCGCGTGCCGTTGATGTCGGTGCTGGTGTGCGCCCGCATGTGCTCGTCGCTCTTCTCCAGTTCATCTATGAGCATGTTCTTTGAGATTGAGTCCGTTGTGAAGTACACGTTGAAAATGAGCATCAGGGCGATGACCACCCCCGCTACGCTGACGATGACCCTCCTCCTGTTCCGGAATATCGCCCGCACGCCCATCCCCTGCCCTATGGGTGTCCGGAGATATAACCCTTTTGAGAAATGGAGCCACCGGCGGGAGTTGAACCCGCGACCTCCGCCTTACCAAGGCGGCGCTCCACCTGCTGAGCTACGGTGGCTTCGGATGTGTGATTGCCTGGCCGTATTTTAACGTTGTGGTGTTTGTGGGCGGGGGATAAAGCTCATATTGGAGCGCGACCATAGAAAATGCACGTGAGAGCAGAGGTAAATAAATGAGGGAGCACACCTATACCCAAATATGTGTTCTCCCTCGGGATGCATTTCCCACAGTTGGTGTTCAGGAGGAGGACAGCATGGATGAGAGACCTCTCAAACTCCAGCCCGGCGAGGAGATACTCTTAAAGGTAGGGTTCAGGCAGACGTGGGACGGCTACAGGCTGGACCTGATGGCGTGGATCGTGATCGCGCTGTCCCTTGTACCCTATGCGCTCCTGACGGCTGCAGTGCTTGGCATTGCGGGTTTCGCCCCTCCCATCGCCAGGCCGCTGGAACTCCTGTTCCTATTCATCATGGTATGTGCCATTGTGACACTTTTCCTCATTCAGGCGGTTCTCACCCTCACAGTCGTGGAGCGCAACTACCCATTCGTGCTTACGAACAAGAGGGTCGTGAGATACATTGACTACATCTTCAGCGGGGAGCCGCTGGGGAAATCCATAGAGGGGGCGGAGAGGGTGGTGTACGTGGAGAGGTACCCAGAACATGGATATCTGCTGGTCTACAGGGCGGGAGAGAACGCGCCGGAGAGGATACGCATCCCTTACCTATCTCATCGCCGCGAGGATTTTCTTAAAGCCCTGAGGGGACTCTTTGGAGGGAAACTTGAAGAGAGATACACGTGGAAGGAAAAACCGGGGGTGGGAAAGGGAGGCCCCGAAGAAACCCCATGTCATGGTCCCCCACTCAACCGGCCCAGCAGGTGGCGTGCACGGGCCGGAGAGGAGCATCGCGAGGAGGGGGACCACACCCATGTGGATTATAACCGAGGCAGAGTTCTGCTATCGGCGGATGAGGGAAGGGTCAGGATGTATAAGTTGCACGCCTACATCTGCGCCATATCCGTGCTCGGTCTGGATATTGCGCTGCTACTCGTTTACATCTCCCCGATGCATGGTGTTCAGCCCCTGTTCCGGGACCCCGTGTCGCTCATGGTATGGCTCATCCCGCTCAACCTGATGCTCCTCCTCTTCATCGTGATCGGGGGCAGGGTGAACCACTTTGCCATTTATGAGAAAGGAATATCCCCGCCTTCAAAGCCGTGGTCCGCCCTCTTTGCGAGAGAGTATTTCATACCTTACAGAGATATAAAGGAGGTCATAACAGAGGATGCTCCTATGTACTACGAACTCGTTCTCAAGAGCGGGAAGAGGATACCAATATGGAGACCCATGCCCAGGTTCTTCACACCGGAGGGATACGGGAAAATCAGGGAGGCCATGGAAATCGTCGCTGATTTCGTCAGAGACCAGAACGAGAGGGAGAGGAGAGGGGAAGGGGCGGACTGGACGCTGAGGTGGCCACGCGGAAAGGCAGGAAATTATTAATAACATCAATCACATAAACATAAACTGTGAACGGTGAGGGTGATGGGGGTTATTCATAATGAAGGCGATTGCATCTGATCAGAGGTGATGATGTGAAAATCGGGCCACGCTCAAAATATGTGCTGATTTTCATAGTCATCCTTGTGTCTGTGACAACTATTTACAGTGCCATCCCCTATAATTTCATAACGCTCAAAAGCGGTGTTGCTGTTGGTTATTCTGGTGATATCTATGTGGCTTATGTGGATTTCTCTGGGCTGAGGGCGAAAATCGTGGTACTGAACATCAACACCGGTGAGGAGGTAACAGTTTCTGACCCAGATATGGATGCACAGGAACCGAAATTCTGCGGGGAATGGCTCATGTGGAAAGAAATGTCCGGTAGTGGGATGCGAAGAATTGTCTGGCTCAACGTGTCATCCAGAGATAGGGTGACTCTCACAATTGATAAAGGGATGTTTTATCCCTCTGCATCGTCAGTTCCCACGGTTCTTAAGATAGATGGAGGAAATGCCACCCTTTACAAATGGAACGGCAGCGCCTTTGAGTGCCACATATCACGGAATATGAGCGGTGGGGAGGTGTTTTACATAGCAGGTGAAAGAGTTTGGTATGCCTATAACTGCACAGTATACGATTTCCGTTCCCGGGAACCGCTCCACACATTTAATGGAACCATAGAGAAGTTCATATGCACGCCGGATTCTATAACGGCCGCTCTCTCAGCGAAAGGTGGATCTGACGTTGTGTTCTGGAACGGCACAACCGAGGTAATATTAGGGAACTACAGAGAGGTATCAGATTTAAGCTCTCTCCAGGTGAATGGTAGTGTATATATAACATTCGAAGTTTACGGAAAACACAAATCCGATTACTCGGTAATTTTTATAACAATCCCAAAAGGAAACATATCCTCTGCGATTATAAGGGACATATGGTATGGAGGCAGTGCCTACAATCCGTCTATCGCTACGGATGGCGCCTCAATCTATGTGTGCTATATTCTCCACAAAGACCTCTCTATTTGGTGCGTCACTTTGGAGGATAACTCTGGAAAAAAGTACGTTCTGAAAGGTGGAATCTATGGCATGGGAGATATATCCCTCATGTATGTGATAATAGGGGCAGTGCTCGTAATAGTGGGTTCATTGCCGGGTGGGGAAAAAGAGCTGGCCTTTTCGGAGGGTATGATCCCCCTTCGTATAAGGTTCTCCAATCACTATCACCCATATGCCTTCCTTAAAATTTTGTGTCCATCAATCGTTGCTATTTTATATGCATCATGGTTTATATACTTGGGCGTGCTCTCCAAAGGCATCCCCTCTGCATTCCATCAGAGATATTTTCCACAGAACATTATGGTCGCTTTCACTTTTTTTGTATCCTTTATGTATATTGTTTCTTTCAGAGAGGAAAGAAAAACCTCTACCCTCCATACTGTGTCGTATGGCCTCTCAATCTCGGCATTCATGCTGTCTGCTATAACCATATGGGGTATATTCAATTCGAATCAGGTTGAGATTCTGCTATTGTTCTTTGCGATGTTATCTTTAATGCTGTTGTTGGTCTCAATCTCCCTGACCCTGGTTGCGCTTACCGGTTTCAGGCATATGTGGCTTCAGGGAATTGGTATGGTCTTTTTTATGATGCCGTTTTTAATTTCAATTACTACAATAAAAGAAATAGATGCATATATAACAGTAACCTCCGTATATGCCGCATTAGGGATACCATATATAACGATGGGTCTTCTTGCTATTGCATATAGTGTTGTTTTTATTATAGATGTAATGATGATTCCAAAGGAGAAATTTATCCCGGTAAGTGAATGGTCAACTGAGGAATATCTTACAACGCTTTATGCTTATACTGCCGCCTCTCTTCTGTCCATAGGGTTTTTCTCATGCGTCATTATATTATTCTCTATTTATAATAATCCTCTCGGAATAGTTGCATTTGCACCTAACGATATATTTGTATACATTTCAATAATATTCATCATATTCTGTTTTATCTTCATTGTTGTTGAAATACATCATAGGAGTGTAAAAAATATCACAGATGCTGACAAGATTTCCACGCACCCCTCAAAAGTGATCGCCACCGCCGTGTTCACCCCGCTCTTAAATGCATTTGCAGCAATGACTATGGGAATTTTGCTTGGCCTCTTGAGTTCGGTCATTATATTGGTCTGTGTGTGGGAAGTTCACACCGCATACAAATTTCTGAAGGATAAGATAATAAATGTATCCTCCCAATGAAAAGAATTTCAGGAAAACAAAATGGTGCGGGTGCCGGGATTCGAACCCGGGCTAGAGGCTTGGGAAGCCCCTGTCCTACCACTAGACTACACCCGCCCATCTCCGGTTATGGGGAGTTGATATATTAACCTTACTGGGCCCTCAGGTGCCGCTCCCTTTGAATTTCTGATAGGACCTGCGGAGCGCCTCTATGACCGGCAGACGCTCACCGGAGAGGAATGCCATCAGGGAGCCGCCGCCCACGCTGATGTGGTCGAAGTTGTCCTCCAGACCGTACATGCGGATGGCGGATATCGTGTGCCCGCCGCCCGCCAGCCTGAGGCCCTTCACGTTTCTGAAAGCCCTCAGAATCTCCTCCGTGCCCGCGGAGAACTCGGGTATCTCGTACACCCCCATGGGGCCGTTGATGAACGCCATCCTGGCATCTGAAAGCATATTGGAGTACTTCACTATCGTCTCTATGCCTATGTCGTAGATGGGGTATTCCGGGGGTAACTCCTTCACGCTCACCGTCACGCGCTGGCCCTCGCGGTCCAGAGCAACATCGTCGGGCAGAACTATTTTCTCGCTGTATCTGTCCAGCAGCGCCTTCGCACGCCCAAGAAGGTCTTCCAGGTCCTCAAACTCCTTCCGTAGATAAGCCACCGACTTCTCGCCCACGTCCACACCGTTTGCCAGCAGGAACACCTGCGCCACGAGTCCGCCAGTGAGCACGGCGTCCAGCGAGCCCGAGTTGAGCATGTTCTCCATCAGCTTAAGCGAGTCGTCCACCTTTGCCCCTCCCAGCACGGCCATCTTCGGTCTCTCCTCGGCGCGCATGAAGCGTTCCAGAGACACTATTTCTTTCTCCATTAGACGCCCCGCGACCATGGGGACCTGCAGGGCAAACCCGATGAGGGTCGTCTGGGCCCTGTGGGCGGCCGCAAAGGCGTCGTTGACGAAGTAGTCCATGTAGGGGGCGAGACGCCTGACTATGTGCGTGTGCTCAAAGTCCTCCACCTTCTTGCCCTTCACCGCCACCTCTTCCGAGTAAAACCTCACGTTCTGAAGCATGATTACATCGCCCGGTTGCAGGTTCTCCACCCTATCAATGACATGGCTTTCAAGGAGACCGTCCACGTACTCAACTCGCCTTCGCAGAAGACGCGAGAACTCCCTCGCGTGCGGCTCGGTCGTGGTGAAATCGTCCTTCCCGGGCCTGCTCTGGTGGGCGAGTATCACCACGGCGGCGTCGTGGAGGTCCTCCAGTGTTGGGATGTGGGACCTGAAGCGGGAGTCGTCCAGTATGGCGCCGTACCTGGGGTCAATGGGCGAGTTCACGTCCACCCTGACGAAAACAGTTGACCCTGATAACTCCACGTCGTCCAGAGTGAGGAACGTCTTCTCCCCCATGGAGGGGCATAATGAGCACGGGGATAAATAAGTTGTGTTATCCGCAAAAACGCCGTGCAGCGTTTTAATGGACGTCGCGTGTACCTGGGGACTCAGCGGTGTCCGGAGGAGGGCAGCCATTTCTCTTAGCGCGTCTCTGGAGACGGTGCACACATCCAGCGTTCGTGTTTCTCTTGGGGCAGGTCAATCCGGTCATCGGACCCACTCCCTCCCTTTCATCATGTACCCTATCCATGTGAAATCCCTCTTTCTCTGAACCCATATGGAGGGTTCCAGCACCCTCACATCAACCCCCTTCTCTCTCAGCGCCTCCAGGAATTCACCGTGGTCCTTTATTTTTCTTTGAAATGTTCTATAAATATACTTTTTACCGTCGGCCGTGAAGAATATATCCACGTACACGCTTCCGCCGCCCGCCTCGTTCATGACGACGACCTCTATCCACTCGTATCTTATTATGTTGAGGTCAGCGTTCTTTGATGGGGATACGCGTATGCCTTCCTCCACAGGGTACATGTCCTTTTCGGGATGGAGTTCAACGAAGCCCCTGAGTACGCAGAAAATGCACAACGCGCTGAAAGCGAGCATCGCGGCGAGGGCCACGATATTTCCCCTATCTGGACCCAGGAGGAAGGCATACCATAGACCGACCAGTATAACTGAGATTGCGAACTGGCTCAGGAGAATGAATTTTTTATCTTTTCGCAATAAAATTTCTATCTTCCCCAGATCACCCTTAATAGAGTCGTTCATTTTGAGCGCCCCCCATTTCCCTCAACGAGGGCCCTTTTCCGACCACAGTTCCGTTCATCGGTTTCACCACCCCCACAGGAGGTCCGCCTCCCGAACGGGTTTGTAACTGTCCGTCCACTCCACGCCATGCTGTGTGAGGGAACGTATAAATTCATCCATATCGGGGATCAGCTCTTTTAAAATGTAATCGTACTTCCCATACAGCCCGATGGGCTCTCTGTATTCAATCGTTATGTATTTCCAGTCGCTCACTTTCCTGTTGAGGTAAACCCTTTTTATTCTGCTCACCGGACGGCGGGTTTTTCTGAGCAGGAAAGCGTCCTTAACATCCTTCGGTATGACATAGATGTAGCCACCTCGGATGTGAGGATGGTAGGAGTAGAAGTAAAATATGCCCACCACCAGAAAATACCCCCACACCACGCCGTTGATTAAGAGGAGGAGTCTGAATGCCTCTGTTTCCACGCCGGTGGATTTTGAGACGATGAGCGATGTAAAGGAGATCGCAGGTGCAAGCGCAAAGAGGGCCATTCTGCGCCGAATTCTCCTTCTTATTTCCCCGTGGAGAGCACCGTCCATTTATATCCACCGCCGTGGGGGGCACATATCCCGGCGTGCCCACATTTATATCCGAACATCAATCATTATCACCCGGAGATTATTTAACGCTTTCGTGCGTTCCGCTTTCCCCGTCGCGCGGCCGCGCGCAGGGTAAAAATAGTTAAATACCAGATGCCCATTCCATTCCCAGATTCGTCGCCGGTGGTTGAGATGAAATTACCGAAGAAGATCAAGATGTACTGTCCATCGTGCAGGCGCCACACGATGCACGAGGTGGAGAGGGTGAAGAACCGCCCCCGCAGCGAACTCAAGGCGGGCCAGAGGAGGTTCAGGCGCGTCACGGCGGGGTACGGCGGTTTCCCCAGGCCCACCTACGAGGGGAGGGAGAAGCCCACGAAGCGCCTCAACCTCAGATTCCGGTGCGTTGAATGCAAGAAGGCACATACGCGCCCCATGTGGAGGGCGAAGAGGTTTGAACTCGTGGAGGTGGACTGACAATGGCCGAGGAAGAGGTGCAGGAATTCAGGAAGGTCAAGGGCCCCGGCAAGGTCTTCGTGAAGGTCAGGTGCAGCGACTGCGGCAACGAGCAGATGATATACGGGCGGGCGTCCACGGTGGTCAAGTGCTCCGTGTGCGGGGCCACGCTCGCGAAGCCGACGGGAGGCAAGGCCCTGATCAGGGGCGAAGTGGTGGGAGTGTACGAGTGATATGAGGGAATATCCAGAGGTGGGGGAACTCGTCGTCTGCACCGTGAAGAAGATAATGAGGACGCACGGCGCGTTTGTCTACCTGGACGAGTACGAGGGGCTGGAGGGCTTCATACACATCTCAGAGGTGGCATCCGGCTGGGTGAAGTACATCCGGGACTACGTGCGCGAGGGGCAGAAGGTCGTGTGCAAGGTCATCAACGTGGACAGGAGGAAGGGCAGGATAGACCTCTCGCTGAAGCGCGTGACGGAGAGCCAGAAGAGGGAGAAACTCCAGCAGTGGAAGAACGAGATCAGGGCGAGAAAACTGTTTGAAATCGTCTGCGAGAGGGCTGGGCTGGACAGGGAGAAGGCGTTCAAGGAAATCGTTCCGGAACTCATAGACACGTACGGCTCGCTGTACGGCGCATTTGAGGAGGCCGCCATGGACGACCGCGCTCTGGAGGAGGACGGCTTCACCGGTCCATGGGTGGAGGAGTTCGTGAAGATCGCGCAGGAAAACATCGTTCCGCCTTACGTCAAGATACATGGATATGTGATACTGACGGACCCGTCGCCTGACGGCGTTGAACACATAAAAGAAGCACTCACGTCAATTGAGGTTGATGACGAGGTCCAGGTGCAGTACGTCGGTGCGCCCCGGTACAGGATCATGGTCAAGGCGGACAACTACAAGGAGGCGGAGGAGAAACTCACGTCCGCGGCCAAGAGGGTCATAGAAATTATAACATCTTACGGGGGAGAGGGCGAGTACCAGAGGAGGTTGAAGAGTTGAAGACGCGTCTGAGGCGCTGCCCTTTATGCGGCAGATACACGCTGAAGGACTCCTGTCCCCTCTGCGGGAACCAGACGCATATGCCCCTGCCGCCCCGTTTCTCCCCGGAGGATAAGTACGGCAGGTACAGGAGGATGCTGAAGAGGATGGTGCGAGGTGATGGCGATGGAGCCGATACTCGTCAAGTTCATTGAGAAGCCGGACCTCACCGACCCCGTTCTGGTGGAGGGGCTCCCCGGCGTGGGGAACGTGGGCAAAATAGCCGCGGAGTACCTCGTGGAGAAGCTGAACGCCACGAAGTTCGCTGAGATATACTCCAAGCACTTTCCCCCGCAGGTTCTCCTGAGGGGCGATGGCCTGATATATCTGGTCAGGAACGAACTCTATTACTACAGGAACAGCGGTGGAAGGGATCTCATTCTGCTGATAGGGGATTACCAGGGGCTCACGGCCGACGGTCAGTACGACCTGTCCTACGAGGTCCTGAGAATAGCAAAAGAACTGGGCGCGAGGGAGATACTGACGCTCGGCGGCTACGCCACGGGTCGGCTGGAGGGGGTGCCACGCGTGTTCGGCGCTGCAACCCACAGCCATCTGATTCCGAAGTACACGCAGTATGGGGTGATTTTTTCCGAGACCGAGCCGGGTGGGGGCATAGTCGGCGCGGCAGGTCTTCTTCTGGGGCTGGGAATGAACTTCTTTGACATGGCGGGCGTGTGCCTCATGGGCGAGACGACGGGG